>CAYNEU010000321.1:0-5953 GCA_964396275.1 uncultured archaeon
TCCCTGATACATAAATTCCATCAACTTTAAAGTCCTCGATAATTATTCCTAACCCAACCCTACCTTTATATGAACCTGTATCAACAGTTCGAACATATAAAATGTTTGATTTTATTTTCTCTTTTAACTCATCATTTGTAGAGAGAACTAATTTCTTATATTTATTATTTTGATATTTATTAGCATCTATAACTGTAATTTCATTATCCCCCTCATTTTGCATAACTTCTTGTTGTAATAGATAATAATTTACTTGCAAGGGTTTTTGAACAAGAAATTTATTAAGAAATTCATTTATTTCAGAACCAGCACGATAATTAAATTCTGGTTTAAGGTTATACTCTTTTTCAAGTATCACATTTTCTTTTTTAATTTTAGCACCCTTAAATTTTAGATTTTCAGATTTGGGAGTTTTTTTCCTTTTGAAGAAACCAATACAGATGTTTGTTCCCGTGTATTCGAACACTTTTGTTTCAAGTATTGTCATTTTTGTAATATTATAGAATTTAAGGAAATCTTTACGGAATTTATTTGAAACAGATGCACCATATAAAAAGTTTGATGGAATAATGTAAATTAAATTCTTAATTTCATTTCTTAAATCGTTTATCATAGCAATTTGATATAAATCTTGATAGCCATTATTTTTACCTTTAAAAAATTCTAAATACTTTTGAGTTTCCTGATGCTTTCTTATATACCCTAAATAGAGATAAGGAGGATTTGTTATGTGATATAAAGGAAATGGTGCTTTATTTAAAAAATCAGGAAAACTTTCTAAATTATCTCTTGACTTAATGTTTTTATTGGCTACTTCTGAGGGGATACCATAAATTTTAGCATTAATAATACATTTTTGTACCATTTCTGGTTGAATATCATATAAATAAACATGATCTTTGAAAAATTGAATTCGATTATTTAGTGAAATTGAGTTTAAAATTGGCAAAATTAGATTGCCTTCTCCAGCAAATAAATCTATCCATGCATAGTCCCATAATTTATCTTTAATTTTAGGAAATATATATTCTACAAAAATATCTCTTGAAGTTAGATGAACACCTAATGATCTTCGATGTTTATTCTCTCTTAAGTTTTGTAAATTATTTCCCATATATGGTTGACTCTCTAGAACTTATAGATAATTTTATTAATGACTTAGTTTCAATATAAGTTTATGATTAATTGGATTATAATGATATTTTATCAACTATATACTTTAGGGTATCTAAATCTTCAACAGATCTTTACTACCAATTTGATTTTATTGCTAATCTTCCGTGGATTATATATCGTAGCTTACTATTTCAATTACAATAAGGATCGAAAAAAAGAGCTAGCAGAAGAAGAAAAATTATTCACTAAGCACGAGATAATCTATTTTGGTATTAAACAGATATCGATAATTCTTTTTGGAATGATTTTCTTCCCTATAACGATTTTTATATGCTTTTATTCGCTTTTAGTAAGTAGTAATTTTAGTAAACAAATCGGAGATAATCTACGCTTGAAACCAGTAATAATCTTAGCAAAAATTGTGAACATTCTTGCGCCATTAATCGGAATTATTTGGTTTCTATTAATCGAAGTGGATTATTATTCAATCTCAGCAATAGGAATTAGCTTACTTGCCTATTTACATTATGGTTTAAAAACATCTACTCTTTCACTATCTAAATTGATAGAGAAGTATAATAAACGTTATCTTAACAAATTTCCAAAAGCTATTCAAATAGTAGTAATGTTCCTTTTAATCGCTACACCAACTACAATTCTCTCTGTATCTGTTGCTTACGCACCCCCAGAAAAAAATACATATATGATCGAAATGAGGGATGGTGTGAAATTAGCTACTGATGTTTATCTTGCTCCCGGTTCATTCGGTACTCCAAGACCAGTTATTCTGATTAGAACTCCTTATGGAAAAAGCGGCATGGATATCTATAGAACCTTTTATTCAACGCAAGATTATCATATAGTCATGCAAGATTTAAGAGGAACTCATGATTCTGAGGGAGGAGACAGATTCTTATTGTTTTCTAAATCATATCAAGATGGTGTTGATACTCTTGGTTGGATACTAGAACAAGATTGGTGTAATGGTAAAATAGCGAGTGCTGGTGCTTCTGCTCTTTGTATTAATCAGTACTTTTATGCAGGGATGAATCCTGAAGGATTGGTCGCACAACAATTATGGTTTGGAACCCCAGAATTATTTGATCATGCTATTTATCAAGGTTCTTATCATAAATCCCTCGTTCAAACATGGATAGAAGGTACTGCTCCCGAAAATTTTGAGCATCAAATAAATACTATTTTTAGTTTATTTCCGAAAAATGAGCGATTATATAACTCTACTTCCTTATCAATACCATTTGGACCACATTATTCGAATGTTTCAGTAGCTGGAATCCACGTTGGAGGATGGTATGACCACTTTCTTCAAGGTACAATCGATGGGTATATTGGTTATGATGACTTTGGTACAATCAATAGTCGTGGAAAACAAAGGTTGATAATGGGTCCATGGACTCACGTTAATTTGTTTGATTCAACGAATCAAGGAGAATTAACGTATCCAAAAAATTCAATAGGTTTTGATTTAGCATTCAGTTGGGAACAGGAAATTTTTGATTACGCTCTCCTTGGTAAATCTACAAATTGGGATGGCGCTAGGGTTGCTTATTATTTAATGGGTGATCTAGATACTCCTTCAGATGATTGGAACTATTGGAGATATGCATATGATTGGCCACTTGACCATATTGATGATAGGTGGTATTTTACCACTACAGGCGGTTTACTCAACAGCTCTCTTCCATTAGAAAATAAAAGCTTTAGTTATTTATATGATCCTCGAGATCCAGTACCGAATAGAGGTGGGCAAAATGAACCCTTTGATCTTGAAGGGCCATATGATCAAAGACCTGTTGAAAATAGAGCTGATGTATTAATTTTCGAAACGCCAATATTAAATGAAACTGTAGAGATTGTAGGCAGAATTTGGGGCAATCTATTCGTAACTTCAAACTGTACGGATACAGATTTCACAGTAAAATTAACTGATGTCTATCCTGATGGTCGTTCGATGTTAATAACAGATGGATCGTTGACCACCAGATCAAGGTATAATTACACTACTGATGTATTTATGACAGGAGATCAAAAAGATGTTTATGACTTATTAGTTGATTGCTGGTCCACAGCTTATTGTTTTGCTCCAGGGCATAGAATACGTGTGGCAATATCGAGTTCAAATTATGCCCGCTTTGCAGCAAACCCAAATACAGGAGCACCATTGGCAAATAATTATTTAAAATACAATATTGCGAATAATACGCTACTTATTGGGCCAGATTATCCTTCCTGTATAATTTTACCGCGATTAGTTAATATGAGTGCAACACACTTTTCTTTTTAATAAAATCTTTTAATTCTTTTTTAATTGACAGAAATACTCTTAAAGTAGTATAAAATAAGAGAATAAAAAAAAATAAAAAAAATTGTTAATTATTTCAAAAATTTGTATTTTTCAGCTTTAAAAATTCTATAGA
Organism: uncultured archaeon; assembly: GCA_964396275.1. Lineage (GTDB taxonomy): Archaea > Asgardarchaeota > Lokiarchaeia > Sigyniarchaeales > SOKP01 > Loki-b32. Next base: position 3,555 of record CAYNEU010000321.1, read on the forward strand.
AGTCTTCAATCGTAGTTAATACTATAATTAGTATAATAACACCAGCAATTCCTCTGAAAAGATCATAAAATTCTGGTGCAAGTCCAATATTCATAAGGGTTTCTCCAGGTTCGTTGAAAACTAATATTGGAAATATTTCTGGTCTATTCATTATCATCACAACTACTGAAATTGATGCCAGTTTCACGCCAATTGTTATCCCATGTATAATCTGATGAGAAAAGAATTGCCGATTTCCTATTAATCCTCTAATTAAATCTAAGATCCCCTCAACTAAAATGAATAGGCCCGCGAATTGTAAGTATAATAGAAATTCTGTCTCAATCAAACTTGTTATAGCTGGGATTGGTAATACTATTAAGAAAATTCCTCCAATAATAGCGATTACACCACCAATAATGACTCCAATGGGTTTAATATAGGGCTTTACTGGTCTTTCCTTTATTACTGAAATCGGAATTCCCTGTTCCCGTGCTAATTCAAGTTGCTCTTTTTCTTTCTCTCGTATTTTCTTAGATTTAAAATCTTCAGGAAAATAACCTTCCATCGATAATGCCACAAAAATTATAGTGATTATCGCAAAGGTTGAAAGGCATCCTATTTGGATTCCCTGAATTATGTTTCCGAATAATTGCCAAAAATCAACATTCCCAAAAATGAAATCAACAATTTGCGAGATAAGAGTAATTCCAATAACTACAGCAAACACAATTCCTAGTACTTTGAGGTAATATGGCCACATTTCCTTTGTAATATAAACTTTTGGTGTTCCTCGTCGTTTATATTCCTTAGCAATACTTTGTGGGCTTCCCATATGAGAAATTGCCATTTGAACAGTTCCTACGGTAGGTTGACCAGTTTCCGATAACTCTTCTGCCTTACTCCTAATATGTTCTTTAAGCTCAGCCAAAATTTCCTTATGTTCTTTTTTATCTTTCAACCATTCAGGTAACTTTGATTTGACTTCCTTCAGATACTCTTTTATTAAATTGTTCATTTCTTTTTCACTCATTTCTTAAACCTCTTTCTTTTAATTCTTTTTCAATATTATTTCCGCATACATCACAAAACCGAACTTCTAAATTTGAGAGTTCAATTTTGTTGGCACACATAGGACAAAATAAATACTTTTCTGCTTTTAAATTAACGCTAACATCAAATAAAGGTGCGATAGCTTCAGTTAATTTACTATAAAATCCAGCAAGATGATTAAAGATTTTTTTACCATAATCAGTAACTCTGTAAAACTTTCTCTTTCTTCCTGATTCTTCTCTTTCAGATTTTATGATATTATCCTCTTCTAACTTTCTCAATATTGGATATAATGTTCCTTCTTCAATTACTAACATTTCATTTGTTTGGTCTGTCAAATCTTTTAGAATCTTATATCCATGTGAACCTTCTTCACCTGCTTGAATAATTATAGATAATATGCAAAGTGAACTTATTCCCCTATTAATCTCAGTTTCTTGTTTTTCTACATAATCTCTGAACTCCTGTGAAGCTATTAATGCATTTGAATCTAATTCTCTAACACGTTTTATCAAATTATTCAACTCCATTTTTTTGTTTTTCAAGTATTTTTTAATAATATAGTATTCTATGGATACTATACTATGCACAGTATTTAAACCTTACTATTCTTTTCAAAATAAAAATTTTTAAAACTTTAAATTTTCACCAATTTTTACTAATTAAAACCGAAATTTTTTGAAATAGAACTTATATCTACATATGTATCACAAAATTGTTCCTGTTATTATAGGAGCGGCTCAAATAACTCAACAAAAAGATGTGGACATTCCGCTCGATCCCCTTACTTTAATTGCTAAAGCATGTAAAAATGCTTTTAAAATGTCAGAAACAGATAATTTGCGAGATATGGTTGATACTCTATATATGTCAACTATTTCAAGTTGGATTTATAAGGATGCTTTAAGAGACCTGAGTCAATTCCTTGGAATAAAACCAACTCAAAATTATACAGCTCCAATAAGTGGCAATACCCCTCAATTATTAGTTAATAAAGCGGCTAAAGCAATTTCTTTAGGTGAAAGTAAAGCTATACTCATTGCTGGAGGAGAAGCATCTTATTCCAGATATCGTGCCAATAAGGGTAAAATTATTTTAAACTGGCCAAAATTGCCACCAGGAGCAGCAAATAAAGCTCGGAAAGCAATTATTTTCTATTTAAGTAAGTTTGAAAACAGTTATAAACTTACCAATCCCACATATATCTATGCTTTACTCGAAACTGCCCTAAGAGCTGCTTCCGGTAGAAGTTTGAAAGAGCACATAGATCATATAGGTAAACGATATGAACGTTTTTCCAACATTGCTTCTGAAAATCCTTATGCTTGGATACAAAATTCATTTACTGTTAAAGAAATTATTACCCC
>CAYNEU010000322.1:0-3965 GCA_964396275.1 uncultured archaeon
ACCATCTTCTTTTATCCTTTTTTCCTATTAATCAATACTCTTTATGGAATATTCATACCAATTATAGCATTACTCTTTTCTTGGTTCTTCCTTTTTTATTATTCTTACAAGCAAGAATATTTCAATTTAGAATTTGTTAAAAAATTAACAATATATAATTTTATTATCTTCTCCTGTTTGATTATTTCTTTACCAACGGTTATAGGTTTAGAATTAACGAGAATTGGATTAACTGCAAATATAATACTAATAATTATTGTAACCTCATTCCTATTTTTTAGTTTTCTAAAGATTTCTGAAGTCATAAGTGTTAAAATTAAATTGAAAGAGAAATTCATTAAACAATTCAAATTATTTGGGTTAATTTCGTGGTTTTTATTTACACTGTTTATCTCTTATTATATAGCATCGATTTTTATTGCAGAATTAGTTTTAACCCCAATAACATCTCTTATTTTTGCTTGTTGTTTCTTAACTTTCTTTATTTTGAACATATATACAGTTGAATTGATGTCTAATTATCTCCCCGATTATCCAAATATTAAATATTTTAAAGATCTAGGACTCTATGGGATAATAATATCAATCTCATTCGTTTTTACATTTTTAGGACTTACAACAGGGCTTTTTTCTTTTCTTATCTGGTGGCCTACACTATTAGGCATTTCATTCTTAATTGGCTTCTTTCTTGTTGTTTTTATTATATTTCTAAACGTATGTGATAAACAATTTCAATTGTCACAAACAAAAATTGTTTCCAAGCTATTATCATGGTTAACTGTAAAGATAATCATTAGTCTTTCGATTATATCACTTATTGAATTTTTCGGATTTCTTCTATCTATTATCAATAAAGTATTTTTGTTTTCATTAACGTTCACGTTTTTAACACCTATAAGTCTTTATATATTGGAGAATTTGAGGTTTATTTCATCTGAAAAGCAAATACTATTAAAAAGAATCACTGTAACGATATTTATTATATCGGTATTGAGTTTACATATAGAATTTCTTTATTCTTTAATATCTGTAATCCCTATTTTTTACTTTATTCCTTTTATTCAGATAAGCGCTATCATCGCCAATTTAGTATTGTTTCTATATTTTTATAGTTTAAGATTTAACAAAATAATAGAACTAAAATCTGTTTTTGAATTTTACAAAATTTATTTCTTATCCTTTTTATTATTCTTTAGTTTACTTTATATTAATTCAGAATCTTCAATTTTCCTTATATTAATATCTTGGTTACTCATCCTATCTCGTAGAAGTATCATTCCCTTTTTTCGGTTTTTTTCATACTTTTTACTGAGTTATTTTACATTTCTCGAAGTTATTGTTATTCTAAGTTTTTATAGCATTATAATAAGCTTTGATATTGCATTAATTGGTTATTTCATGATTATTTATCTCTTGTCTTTAAGTGGAATCTTAGTTTTCTCTATTTTGCTAAATATAAAGAAAAATAACACTCTGGAAAAATTATATCTATATTCTGTGATTTCTCTTTTGTCTTTTATTTCATTGATGACATTTACCAATATATTACTTCTATATAATTTAACAATATCAATTTTCCTGCAGTTGTTATTTTTAGGAATTTTCTTTTATCTTCAAAAAGATGAGCGCTATAAATGGTTTATTAAACCTTGTGTAATTTTATTTATATTTGATATTATTAGCTTTTTGTCATATTCTTGGCTTTTCAATAATCAGATCTTTCTAGCTTACAATCCTATTCTTACTTTTACATTGACTATAACTGTTACTGGATTTGGATTTATCCTATTGTATAATAGTGCGCCAGCAAGATTTAGAAAGAAATCTTTTTATATTGTATTGATATCAATCATACTTTCATTTCCTACCTTCTTGTATTTTATTATCATTGCCTCTTTAGCCATGCCACTATTTTCTTTAGTCCCTTTAATATTCTCAATCGATATTGGCGTTCTACTATTTTATCTATCTATTGGAATTTATCAATGGAAGATATCCTTGGCAATTTGGAAATCTGGGTGGTATGCTTGGAACATATTACCCTTTGTAAACTTTTTTATAATTTATCAAAGCCTCACAGGAATAGATGTTTTTACAAACTCATTGAGATTTGGAGCATTCGATGCTAGTGGGTCACTTATTTTATCTATAATAATTTGCTCATTATTTTTCTTTCCTGTGGTGTATACTAAAATCAAGAAATACTTTTCTACAATAATTTTTGTTGTTTGGGGTGAAAGTCTATTCTTACTTTATTGGATTAGCCTAAATTTATTTGCATCGGATCCATTGTTAACAAATTTTTCTTTTATTTTGTTTTCAGTTGTGTTATTGATGCCACTATTAGCGATATTTAAATACTGGAAAATTATTTCAATTCTTTGGGTATTTCCTCTAACAATTATTAATGCTACATTTCTGTTTTTCTATTTATTATCAATTGGAATTTCATTAGAGATGACTATATCAATCGATATCTTAGTAATAGGGTTATTTCTAATAGTTTACTCTTTTTTCCCGAATATTAGATCAGTTGGTGTTGTTTTAATTAGCGCATACTGCATCACTCTATTAGGTATTTTCTTAACAGTTTATTTTATTCTTTATTTGATAATATTGAATCCAATTTTTTCATTAAACATTAGTTTTCTCGTAATCGGTTTTAGTCTTTTTTCATCTAAATATGTTGAAGTTCCAAAAAGACTTATAGATTTGTGTCTTTCATGGATTCTAATTATCAACCTTTCATGGTTTACATTCAATACATTCAGTTTATTTCCAGGTTTATTAATACTTGCATTGTCATTAGCGTTAACTGTATTTGGATTTTCTTTATTTATATTTAATCGCTATAAAATGAAAATTCCAATTAATAAGATACTTCCGTCTTTAATAGTGGCATTTGGAACATCATCCTCAATCACATCCTTAAATTATATTATATTTGAAGCAACAACGGGTATTTTAATTTCTACGTTTTCTTCAGTGTTTATTATATTCCTATACTTTATTTTTGTTGAATATCGTTATATTCTCTGGTTTATTATTCCAATTCCTATAACAACACCTATTTTAGAAGTCCTACTAACATTTGAAGTAATAAGACCTTTCTGGCTATTAACATGGGCAATGATTTACCTTTTCACTTTTCAAATTTTAATTAACTTATTTAAAAATACGATAAAGGATGATAACCCAGAGATAAAAAATAGTATGTTAAAGGTTTATCAAGATAGGAATCAAGTAAGATGGCTTAATCTTACATGCTTCTTTTTAAATTCAATATTTTCTTCCATTTTCTTCTCAATTATTATACCATATTTATTACCATATTTGGTATTTTCTCAAATTTTATTTATTTACCAAATCTCTGATTTTCTAATATTCTGGCCAATTTTATTTTTGTTTTGTATGAAATACATAGAAAAATCGGAGTTAGATTTAAAAATAAAAGATATCTTACGTTATTTCAGCAAAATTAGTTCTATTTTATATCTTTTAATTCCAATAGCGCTAGGCATCAATATTCTTCTCTACATGATTTTAATTAATTTCAATCTTGTAATTACTATTTATATTGTATTGCTAGTGATAAGTGGATATGTATTTATTGAAGTATCTTTCGTAGATCGGAAACTCTTATTCTTATTATTTAATTCATCCCGGAATAAACTTACTTTATGGTCTTGGTTTGTTTTTAGCAATATTTTGTCTCTATTCTTCTTTTTATTTCATTTAAACTTTTTTCTATTAGTTTTAATGGCCTCGCTTCTAGGACTTATTTCCTTTTATTTCTTATCTTACTTAGATGTTTCTAAACAGACTATTACCAAGGGCCGTTTAATATTAATTTATAATTCATTTATTTGGAGTTCTTTTTATCTAGCATCTTTAATCTCTGATGGATTGATAGGAATCTTCGAAGGGTTAATAGGATTTACCTACTATTCCTTATTATTCCAAAA
>CAYNEU010000323.1:0-1650 GCA_964396275.1 uncultured archaeon
TACAATAATATCTGTTATAATTCCTATTTTATATATAAATATAGAATTTTTATTTATTCAATATAATATGGAACTTTTATCTTATAGATATTATTCTGATGTTTTTACCAATTTCATTCAAAATACATTCTTAAACACGCAATATATAATTGATTCAAATGAAGTGCTTCTGAGTTTTATTATTTTCTTAAGTTTACCATTAATAATATTTATAATAAGCATTTATAGTTTCCTACAACTAGATATACGTACATCATAACCAATGAATATTACTATGAGCTCATTTAAATGAGAAATAGAGAAAAATTTACATTAATTATTGGAGTATCTTTTACTTTATTAAGCATTATATGCTTATTCGTTCCTTTCCAGAAAACTGAAACGATTATGCCAGAATTAGACTATGGAATCGTTGAAGGTAATAAACTTTACTACCATTTCGAATACCCTTGGCGTTCAATTGATCAAAAAATAATAATTGAACTAAACGCGTCAAAAGGGAAAATTTCATTAATAATTATGGATGAGAGCGCTTTTACACATTATTTATTAAAGAATCATTATGATCCCTATTTTCAAAGTTTTAACTTTACCCAAATAAAAAAAGAATTAATGATTCTTCCTCCTAATCAAGATGAATTAACAATAATAATTATTATTGAGGAGGACACAGATTTAAATGGTTCTATAGAAACACAATACTTATATTATTATAGCAATTATGGAATTTTTTTTTTGATTATTGTTTCAATAATAATTGCTTATTATACCTATCATAGATATATAAAAAGATAATTTAAATATATTCAATTTTGAGTTTATACTATAGAGTTAGTCACATTATATGGTTTTAAAAGTTAGATTTCAGTATAGATTAAACCATCTGCCTAATAATTTACTATAATTTCTTTGAGAATCTCTGGTATTTCACAAAGATTCATATTTCAAACGAGTTTTAAAACTTTTAAACTAGTTTTTTTACTTCTTAGTTCGTAATGGTTAATTTCTCAATATATCATATAAATAAGAAAGAGCAGAAAGTGTTTTTTTATTTTAAATCTTTTTCTTTTACTTTTTATATTATTGACTTTAATTCGTCCCAAAATCTCTTTTTTAGTTTATCTAACTTTTGATCTTTTAGTTTAACAAAATATAAAACTCTTTTAGCGATAACGGGATAATTTTTAATTTTGAAGGATTTAATCAAACTCGCTGATTCTGCTTTATCAACCATCAATTCACTCATAATACTAATATAATTAGATTCGCTCACAGTAGAAATAATTGAATCATTATCATTAATTTCTAATTTAATATCTAACTTCTTATAATCCGGAAATTGCTGCTTAAATGTGTCTCTCATTCCCGAACCTTTTTCTCTCCATAAAAAAGGATATTTAATGAGGTTATCAAAATTAATTATATCTCCGTCTTTTAACAATTCATGATTAGGTGAACATATAAATTTAAATTCATCTTCGCCTATTTTAATATATTCAAACTCTTTTTCATTATAACCCATAAAGCTACCAATACCAGCGAAATCAACCTTTCCATTTTTTAAATTTTCAATAGATTCCTGAGAATTATTAATCAATATTTTGAAGTGTACATTTGGATTTTTATTTCTAAAATCTGCTATATATCGTG
>CAYNEU010000324.1:0-3960 GCA_964396275.1 uncultured archaeon
TACATAAACCTATAACAATTTCTGTTCCATTTATCACAAGAGTACCAGTCACACCAATTTTTCTTATTAGTATTATAATTTATACTTTAACATTGATTTACACGGTTCTCCAAAGATTAAAGTTTGCTTTTAAAACTTTAAAAAACCTCCCTGCAAATTTAAAATAAAATTAGCTAACTCTATAAATTATGTTTTAATTTTTTATTTTTGCAGTTTTTTATGCTTAAGGATAAATTTTTTAAGTTTTAAACAATTTAAATTGTGTATAAATCTAAAGATCAACAAGAAAAAATTAAAAATAGCTGATTTTTATTCCAAAAAAGAGAAAAAGTGGGGGTAGAAGCGGATCTAGTAAAGGACAGTATGCTAAAGTTCAGTGTGCTAAGTGTGGTCGAACTGTTGCTCGTAGCAAAGCTAAAGCTGTAACAAGAAGAGTTTCTCTAGTTGATTCCCGGATGTATACTGAATTAAAGAAATCAGGAACGATAATTCAAACCCCAAGTAAGACAAAGTACTACTGTATTTCATGTGCCATCCACAGCCATCAAATCTCACAACGAGATAAAAGTTTGAGGAAAGAATAGCCGTTCTTTTACTGTATTGTATTACAGATTTAATTGTTTAAAGAAAGATGGAAGAGTATAATTAATTTGAACTGTATCTATCGTTGTTATTTCGATAATTGCGCGGATTAAAAAAGCATCTTTTAAATCTTCATCAGGTTCATATATTTTAACTTTCGCATTTGGTTTTATCTTAAGATTATAATTTTCAGCAATTCCAGTTACGTTCTCACTTGTTTTCAACTTAACACCTAACAAACCAAATTCATAATGAGAAACAATAAAAAGAATTTGGTCTTGAGTATCTTTTAATTTTTCGAAATATACTACTTCTAAGTAATCATCTTTAAGTTCTTTCGGTAATGCGGAGTAGGGGATAATTTTTTTTTTTCCTGTAATATACGGGAATGGAGTATAAAATAAGAGATTAAAGCTTGATATTTTTTTAATTTGTTCATTATACTTTTCAACATCCTTGATAGAGTACGCCTTATCTAATAAAAGATCCAATTTATCAACAGCACCATCTGATGAATAACCAACTAATACGGTTGCGATATAAGATCTTTTTAATTTCTCTATTAAAATTTCACTTTTGAATGATAATTTATAGTCAATCGAGATTTCTAAGGCTTGATTGTAAAGATTTGTCGCAATTTGAGAATGTCCTAAAGCTAGAAAATAATCTCCTAACTCACTAAAAACTATTATTGCATCAAGGAAATTCTTATCTAAATCCATCTCTGAAATTTCCTCCATGATATTTAATGCTGTATTTCTATCTTCACCTTGAATATAAAGTGCTATGGCTTTCCCTATCAAACATTTTAGTCTTAGCTTATCATCTCCATAAATGTCAGCTAATTCTTCAGAAAAATTGTATTGTTTAATTGCTTCTGTATATAGCCCGTGGAATAAATAAATTAAAGCCTTTACATAATTTAAAGTTAAACAAGTTTTATAATTATGAATTATAACTGAGAATAATGCCGCTCTTTCAAGTGAATCAATTGCAGTATTAATACGGCCAAGAGAAACTAATAAAAATGCTCGTAAGAATTCCATCTTACTAATTTCAGAACATATCAACTGCTCAACAATGTCATAATCCTTCACATTTGTCAATTGTCCAGATGCAACTTGAAGTAAAGATACTAAAAATCCATTTCCCGTTTTTAAAAATTTAACTGCATCTTTTGGGATACTTTTTATAATCGCCTCTCGGGCGCGAATTAGATACTCCCTTGAAATTTTTAGATTTTCTAGGAATTTTATAATCCCAAATATTTTTTCCTCTTCGGTTTGGGAAAGATCTTGATTTTCAATATATTTCTCAGCAACGGTTATTTCAACTGCATATTTAGAAGCTCCAATTTCAAATTTCACACCAGTATCGGGGTTCTCTAATTCAATATCTTGTGTTAGGATTGACGTTTCTGTAACCGCTATTGCTTTTTCAATCAACCAAGTAATCTTTTGTTCAGCGGGATAGATTTTAGAACGTTCAATCATATAAGATAATGTATAGTTCAAACTTCTCCTCCAAATATCTTTAAAATAACTTCTCATCTGAGCATCGGCAATTGTTCTTTGAATTTTTAGAAGAAAGCTTGATAGTGATAATATATTGATTTTAGCTTTATATAGTAAATTTGTATTCTTTGCCAGTTTAAAGTCATCAGTAACAAGATGGACAGGAAAGGTGTCATTTTTGTTCAATAATCTATTTCCTATGCAAACAAGTGTGAGATCTGGATCTTGAGCAGGAAACCTTATGTTAAATTGACGTAGTTTATCTTTAATGGCATCAATTTGATTTGGTAATATTTCTACCACATTTACGAAACTTTCTAATTTATCTTTATAAGTATGAGGCGCTTTTATTTCATCAAATACTACTTGAGAGATATAATATTCATATCCTAAATCCTCAGCAGCTTTATTTAAATTTCCTAAAATATTACGTGCTTTAATTTGCAACATACAAATGAAGAAATTAGCGTCAAATATGATCCTTTCTTTTTTAGCAGGCATTAATTTTCAAAGATATTTTGAATTCTAGAGAAAAATCTTATTTAAATAAATATTAATTAGTAAAATAATATATTTTTTTTCCATTAAAATAAATGAAAATAGAAAAAGAATCCAAAATAAATTACAATATGAATTTTAATATTATTTCTGTCATTGGATATTCCGGCTCTGGAAAGACAAATTTCATTACAACAGCTATGAAATTATTAAAAAAAAAATTTAATTATAATGTTGCTGTGATAAAGAATGTAAAACACCATCCAGTTGATAAGAAAGGAAAAGATTCTTATAAATTCACTGAAGCTGGAGCTACTTACTCTGTGATTCAAAATGATAATAATGAGACTGCAATTTTTTTAAAAAAGGAAAAAATTAGTATGGAAGAGCTTTTAAAGTTCTTAAAAAATGGACCTTTTAAAGTAGATATAGTATTTACAGAAGGATTTAGGAATTTAAATAACCCTACAGTATTATGCATATCTAATCTAGATGAAGTTGAAGAACAATTAACTAAAGACGTTAAAATGGTTTCTGGAGTAATATGTTCCAAAAATTTAAATAATAAAAATATCTCAGATTTGCTAATAGTAGATATAGAGAGTCAATTTTCGAGATTTTTAGAAATATTTAATATTGTGTAAACAATGATATAAAAATTACTCAATATTTTTCCAAAACGGGGCAAATTGTTGACATAAGAATTTAAAATCCTTTATAATTTGTTCATCTTTTATATTTAGTAGAAAATATTCACTTAATTTTTCATATACATCAATATCTTTTGCGGGATCTCCTACAGTATTTCGAATATTTTGAATTAAATTATTAAGTGGAATGATAATCTCATATATTAACCATTCTTCGAAATAAGGTTGGTCAGAAAAAGATTGAATATTATAGGTTACCATTATTTGGATTAACTCCTCAACTGAGTAGAAATATTTGTCAGGAATTTCTATATTAAACTTATTTAACTCATTCTTAATTGGTTCTTGGTTTAAACTGATAATATAATCTGGCCACACATCATCAGAATAGTTTATATCTTGAAATACAAATAGTTCTAACACTCTTAACGCAATATTTTTACCAATATATCTACTGCGGGGATCAATGAAATTATTTGAAGCATCATCGGGAGTAGATCTCATAAAAATTTTATCAATCAACACATAGAGAATTCTGCATATATGATCAACAATAATATTAAATGTAAATGGTATATTCTGTGGATCTTCACATAGAATTTCATTTTCTTTAGCTAAGTTCTGAGAAAAATTTGAATTTAAACTTTTTAAAAATGTTCTAAAAAAGCCATAATTTAATTGAGAAATATTTTTTTTAAAGATCTTTTGAAAAAAGA
>CAYNEU010000325.1:0-2031 GCA_964396275.1 uncultured archaeon
AGAGAATTTAAAGAAAGCTTGAAATTCTTAACGTTGGATAGTTCTATCTTTTTCTTCTATAATCATAAATCTCAATATCATCTAGTACTTAAATGTGATAATGAAGATATAGATAAAAAACAGTTAGAAAAGTTTTCTGAAACCATACTTGAAAACTTCTTGAAAAATTATGAAGACATTCTAAAAGATTTTAATGGAGAAATTTCGCATTTTAAATCTTTTTCTAAAGAAATTATGAATATTTTAGTTTCAAAATTTGAAAAATTTAAAGATTTATTAATTATAGAAAGATAAGTACACGAGTCTTATAATTAGATGTGATTCTCTCAAGATCTTTTTTGATTTTATTTATAACTCATTGAAAGGACCTTTTATAATAATGCTTAAAAATAAATTATAGCAAGAATTATTAAAATGAAAAGAAATCATAATTAAAAATTAATATTATTTAATTCAAAAAAAGTGAAATTTAATGAGTTCAAAACGATTTGGTGCTAAAGTTCAAGCAGTTTTAGATAAATATTTCCATAAAATTTTCAATAATTCCCATTTCTTATACACTATAATTTTCTTAGTATCCTCCTTATTAATTAGTCTTTTAAGTCTTATTCCAAACCAAATTGTTGGGAATTTAATATTGTTTTTAGCGACAGTTTTGGCTATAACTTTTATCTTATTAATGTTTGAAGGTTTAATTCCTCAATTAAATAAATCTCTTTTTTCTCCTGAAAAGAAATTTGATAAATGGAAGCTAATTGCTTTTGTTATTAACTTTTTTATTAGTTTCTTTATAATACTCCCCTACTTTCTGATTGGTACATCTACTGACTTACCAATTCAATTTCTTGGATGGGATGTAATTCTTCCGGCACTTTTTATAATTATTTATTTTGGATGGAACCTTGTTCAAATCTTTTTCTTAAGAAGAGGATTTGAAGACATTTCTAATAATCTCAATGATAAAGTAATTGATAAATATGGATCCTCAAAAAAGAAAGAATTTATCTCTACGCTTTTTCTGATTTTAGCCTTAATAGTACCGATTTTAATTCAATTCGGCACTTTTTTTGGTTTTTTACCTGAATTTGCTCCGGGAGGAGATAGAACATTATTTATTGCTAGCAATTTAGTTATACTTCTTATCTTAATTATTACATCTTGGCGTTTAATTACATTATATCAAAGAAGTAGAAAAAATAATTCCACCAATTCATTTTCTTCAATGTTCTATATTCTGATTTGGATTCTACTCTGGTTTAGATCCTTTAGCTTCTTTAATGCACTACTAAATGTTACTCAAGCCACTCCAGAACCTGATATTGTTACAGGACTTATTGACATTTTACTCCTGGTTTTTACTGCAATAATGGTTTTAAAGGGTTTGGGCGAAAAAGTCTATGATTCATTCTTATTTAATTCAAATAATATGCCCTTTTTCCTCTTCGCTTTTACTATTTTATATATTGAAGGCCAAATTATAATGATTACAGGAGCAGGAACTTTGACAGGAATTTTCGCTAATAGAAATCAGATTAATTTAATTAACAATTTCTTGAATATAATTATAATAGTGATTTTTTATTGGTGGTATTCTGAGCATTCTTTAGAGAAGAAAGGTTTTCTCATTAGAAAACATTTCGCCCCAGAAGACGTTGCCTTAGTTTTAAAGGAATTTAACGAATATTTAGTAGATAAACGATTTTTAGATAAAGATAAAGTAGGAATTGAAGAACTCCAAAATTTTCTTGTTCTAAAAAATATTAAGATTCATGAGGAAAAACCAGAAGATACAGAATCTATACCTGATGAAGAGTTAAAACCAATAATTGATCGGGAAAATACTTCAGAAAAATAAAAAAAGAAAAAAAAATTAAAAAAAAAGAGAAAAGAAAGCCGGCTATTTTCTCTTAATAACCCCGTGATAAATACTTTTCCTATTAAATTGCTCAGATTACTAGAATCCACCAGCTTGCGTAGCCATAACAGTAATTACATCTTTTTTTGGATGAATTCCTATCTTTGCGAATTTTA
>CAYNEU010000326.1:0-7515 GCA_964396275.1 uncultured archaeon
ATATATCTTCAATATGATGGAATTCTAAATCTTTAAAAACTTCTAAAATTTTAGATTTAACTTCAGAATTTATAATTTGAAAACTTTTTTTACTCAATTGGTTTGTAGAATTATTAATGACATTTTCAAACTCATTTATACTCGATATTATTAACTCAAGATAGGATCGAAGTTTGTTTTTTTCAATAACTATATTATCCCTTAAGAAATATTCATTATTTTCGTGAAATACTTCAATTATTTTTTCTTTTTTAATAATGTTGATATCTCTGTTTTTATAAATGTCAATTATAGATTGAAATTCTTCTGGTTTATTTTCAAAAGAAAAAATATATAATTTTAGTGGAAAATGTTTATCAATAGGACATGCTAATATGTCAAATAACCATGGTTTCATAAATTCATTCACATTCAAATGATCTTATAAGAGATAACTCCTCAATTGTTGAATTAATTTGTCAATTGTTTTATCAATCTTTTTCCTTCTTTTTATAAAATCATCTGATAATTTTAAATATGCCGCTCTGGATGGTAATCTCCCTCTTCTATACCTGGATTCTAAAAGAGCTACACTATCAGTAACACTTATTCTTTCTGCTTCTAAAATATCTAATCTCTTTACAATAGTACCAAAGATATCACTTGTTTCCATTAATACTTTCTTAAAAGGAGTTATTTCTTTTTGAATTTCATCAATTTTTGAAACATTTTTAGTTAAAATATTTTTATACTTTTTTTTTGCTATCTTTTTTCTTTTAGCATCGTCTTCTGCTAGTCTAACTTCTAAAGTTAAAGCATTTTTTTCTTCATATAAAGAACAGAACTCTCTAATTTCATTAACCGGTATATATTTTGTTGATAAAACTGTAGTATCAGCTTTCTTTCTTGTTTTAATTACCAATACATATATTGATGCAATCAGTGATATTATTAATATGAATATAATAGGTCTCAATAATATATCGAACACATTAATAGTAAATGTAAATTGTACTATTTTTCTTTCCAAAGGGCAAACCGTTTCAGATCGGAATGAAAGAGTTGTAGCACCCTTAGACATTATAATAGCTGTAGGAGATTCGGTAATTGAATTGATACTACTGCAGGCCTCAATAATAACGTTGATATTCTGGTTTTTGCCTAAAAAGTCATAATTTGTTGTCAATAAATCAATTTGGATTGATTGCTCAAACCAATTTAAAGAAACATAATTTTCGAATGGTAAGTTATACTCAATAATAAATTCAAAATTTGTATTTGGTTTAAGAGATACGCGATTTATATATAAAATCATTGTTACAATTTTATAATTAGATGCACCTTGATCTTCTATATTTATACCTTGGATTTCACCTAAATCATCAAAGATATAAAGATTTATTGCAGCTTTAGGAATTTTTATTTTGATTATATTAACTGCTTTATATCCTAAGTTTAATAATGAGCACTTCTCTTTTACTTTAATAATCCCCCATGGAGAGATAAAAATTTCACGATTAACTTCTTCCATCTCTAATTTTGAATTATCATTATCAATGAAATGTATTAAGGATTCCTTTTTTTCACCCAAATTTTCTAAAAATGGGGATATAAAATCAACCTCTAATTCATCTTTAATCGAATCAAAATCATATGAAATACGAGAAAGTGTAGGATTTACAAAACCCCATCCTCCATCTACTGATGTTGCCACAACAGGATAATTGAAGGTAGCAGAAGCTTCACCTTCTATATTATATGGTACCAATGGATAAACTATTGGATAAAAAACTACGTGTTGATCATCTTCTAAAAAGGTGTATGAAATAATATTTTTATATGTATGTGTAAATTTAACACTCCTAATTTGATATGGTAACAAAGGAGAATCAAAATAAATTACTATCATCTGATTTCCATTCATTATTGTTGATGAACTGTCAGATAGAAAAGTATTATCACTAATTCCTGTGGCCTTAAAAAAGATTAGATCTTCAGATAAATCTATAGGAATCCCAAAAAATATCGAAGTTATCGGGTGATTATTTAAATTTTTAAAGGTTATTGTATCTTCTATAAATAATAACCCATATGTAGTTATATTAGCGTTTCTATATAATTTTGTTATGATAATATTTTCTATTCCATCCAAGTCGGCAGAAGATTGTGGAATCTTGTTATTATTATAATCTGTTAAATCTATTTCTGTATTATCAAACACGAATGATAATGCAACAATAATTAATAGTAATCCCATTAAAATTAATAAAAAATCTTTTCTTTTCAATAAATAACAACTTTTTGTGCTTTAAATTATCTAAAAATAATTAAAACAAGATATAAAAATTTTCCAATTTTTTTTTTTAATTTCAAGATAAAATTTTATATTGTTTTGGCAATTAATCTAAAACAAAGTTATTACAAATTTTAATACTATTTAAAATTATGTCATCTCGAGGGTCTCAGTCAAGACGTAAAAAAAGAAGAAGTGGTAGTGCTCCGATGCCAATGGGGGGAGCAGGACTGATGAGATTTTTTCAAGATAGCTCAGTTGGGATTAAAATAGGACCTATAAGTACAGTTATATTATCAATAGCTCTGATACTGATTGTGATATTAGCACATATAGGTGTGTTTAATTGGTTATTCATACCTGGTGGCGGATAATTTATAATGAATAACTGTTTATTGTTGAAAATGAATGAAAATTTCAGAATTTCAGAATTTAATTAAAGATCTTTATTTCAAGGCAGATCAACATAGAGGGATTGACGCTACTTTTATTTGGTTGATAGAAGAAATTGGTGAATTTGCTCGTATTTTAAGACGTAAAGAAATTAACACAAATGATGCCTCAGAAGAATTATCAGATATTATTGCTTGGACAAATTCTATAGCAAATTTGCTAGAAATCGATCTTGAGTCTGCAATCTCAAAAAAATATCCTGGTCTATGTGTTAAGTGTAAATCAAATCCTTGCATTTGTGGGAATTAGGTTTTTTTTCACTCAGACCTTAAAGATTATTGATAATTTCGGATCCCATAACGCGTCAAATTTATAAATAAAAATAATATCATTTACAAAAAAAATAAAACTTTGTTATCATTTATGTGTTTACAATGAGTCTTTCTGGAAAGAGAATTTGGATTGATGTTGAACAACCCAAAACTGCAGTAATGTTTAATTCTCTCTTAAAAATGTTTGAAAATGAAGATGCAAAGTTATTAACTACTGCTCGAGATTATGATTCAACTTATCAAATTCTAGATGATTCTGAAATAAGATATAAAAAGATTGGGATGCATGGTGGTGAAAAATTAGAAAATAAGTTAGAAACATATATAGATCGTTTGAAGACTCTTTTTCCAATAATAAAAAAATTTTCTCCTGATTATTTTGTAACTTTTTTATCTGTGGAAGGGACGAGAATCGCATATGGATTAAAAATTCCTTCTATAGGGATGAATGACGAACCTCGAAATGAACCTGTATGCAAATTAATTCATCCTTTTATAGGAAATATAATCACTCCAGAATGTATACCGAAAGAATTATATGTAAAACTCTATGCCGACCCCGAGAAAATTATAAGGTATAATGGACTTGATGAAATTGCTTGGATTTCGGAATTTACTCCTAATCCAGAGATTCCAAAAAATTATGATCTAGAAAAAGGAAAATATGTGATAATAAGAACTGAGCCATCATATGCTTCATATCTCATTCATAAAATTAAAGCCGAAGAAACTCAGATTAAAAAATTTTTTCCTCCAATTTTCAAAGAATTTCCAAATTATAAATACTTTCTTTTAGTTCGTTCAAAAGAACAAGAACTCTTTCTCTCAAAAGAACTTAAAAATCTTAGTAAAGAAAATAATGTTATTATAACTCAGTATTTACCAAATATTGTGGATTTATGTTTCTATGGAGCATTAGTAATTAGCGGAGGGGGAACAATTGTGAGAGAATCAAGTTTATTGAATGTGCCTAGTATAGAATTTTTCCCGGGAGAATCAGCACCACAGGACAAGTTTTTAATAAAAAATGGGTTTCCTTTAGAACACTTACAAGATTCAAATCAAATAATTGAAAGAACTATAGATATCCTTAATCATGGTCCGACTGCAGGTAGATTTAAGAAAAATTTGTTTAAAAAAAAAATTAATCAATTTGAAAATCCCAATAAAATTTGCTTTAAACACGTTAAAAGTAAATTAAAAGCTAAATAAATAATTACTGGATAATATTTATTTATTGTAAATAAATTTTTGATAAAGAATTTCAAGTTTTTTACCAACTTCATCCCAAGAATATCTTTTTATAAATTTCTGTGCTTTCTTGACTAATAATTGCCTTTTCGAGTCATCTTTCAATAAATTAACTATTTCTTTTGCTAATTCTTTAGGATTTCTAGGAGGCACTAAAATGGCATGATCTTTTAAAACTTCTCTATACGCAACCAATGATGAACAAATAACAGGTGTTCCACAAGCAATTGCTTCGATTGGTGTTAAACCAAAACCTTCTGAAGCATAAGAATACGTTACGAATATGTCGCCCATTGAAAAATATGCAGGAATTTCTTTTTCAGCAATAAAACCAACAAAGTAAATATCCTTGAATTTTTGTTTCCATTCCTGGTATATTTTTTCCATATAAAAATCTGGTTTGCCTCCCATAACTAAATTGAGTTCGGGGATCTCTTTTTTTGCTATTTTATAAGCTTTAATAATATCATTTACTCCTTTATATTTAGCTATGCGCCCGATGTATAGAAGAACTGGACCTTTAATATTTAGTTTTTCTTTCAATTTTTGAGCTTCTTTAGGAAGGGGTTTATATTTTTCTTCAATCGCAGAATAGAGATTGAAAATTTTATTAATGTCAATATTGGGTATATAATATTTAATTTCCCTTCTAATAAATTCAGAACATGTTGTAATATAAGTAGATTTATTAACTGCGTATTTAATCAAGAATTTTTCTATTGGAATTCTTGTAAAGTTTGTCTCAAATGGACCTAAATCATGAATTGTAGATATGAATTGTTTCTTATTAGCTAATATTATAGGTAAAGCTCCTTTAGGGCTATTTCCATGAATTATATCAAATTCATTTTTTTTTAGATAATTTATAGCATGTAAATTAAATTGCGGAAACCAAAAAAATCGTCTTCTAACTATATTGATTTGTAGTAGATTTGGATCTGAAAGTTCTATATTCCATTTCCCCGTAATTACTTTAACATTATGACCTTGATTTTTTAAAAAGTTATATATCCCGGTAAAAAATTTAGCAGCTCCATCTTGAGTATCAGGAGCAAATGTTAAAGAAACGAAACAAATATTTAATTTGTTCATATTAAATTAGTAAATTCTTTTGAGTAGTACTATTGAGCATTTTATGTTAATTGTTCGAATCCATCTTCAGTTATTAGGATAGTTTCCTCTATTTGGGCTACATTAATACCCTTTTTTTCAGCTAATACATAATGTACCTGTAATTTCCCTTGTTGTATTAACTCTTGAAGTCCGAAAGCTACTCCCATTCTAAATTCTTCTGCTAACCATCTCTCTGCAAATGGTAGAGTATTATAATTTTTATTTATAAAGCCAAGTAGTTGTTTTGATGTTTTTCTACGTAATGGAACTCGCCCAGCATAAGGATTAAGTTCATAAATATATGAATACTGGGTGTTATGAACTGATCCCTCACCAGTACTAGCGAATATTTCAATAGCAAAGACTTCACCGACTTCCATTATATCACCACCTTGAGATCCTAATTCAGGTAATTGTTTTTCACCATGAACAATCCATCTTTCAATTTGATGACCTCCAAGTTCTCTAATTGGGTTATAATTGAAACCTTTAATAATTTCTTCAATTTTTTTACCAATGTCTCGAGTATTAGTTTTTGGTTTAGCTATCATCTTCGCAGCTCCAAGTGCAACATCAATCGCCTGTATAATATTCTGAAGGGATTCTTCTTCACTAAGGTTTACAGAAAAGGCGGTATCCACGAGATATCCATCTATATGGACACCTAAATCAATCTTAACTATATCTCCTTCTTTTATTTCTAACCCATCATCTCTTATAGGAGATGTGTAATGCGCTGCAATATTATTTATACATATATTTGCGGGAAAAGCACAAAAACCTTCTAATTCCTCAATTTTTGTTTCAATTTCAGAAACTAAATCAAACACTTTTACACCTACTTTAATTTTTGGTTTAATATACTTCTTTACTTCTTGAGCAATTTTTCCCGCTTTTCGAAGGGATTCAATTTTAAATTTTTCTTCTTTTTCTTTATCCAACTCTTCCTTACTTTTTTCTTCTTGAGTATTACTTTTTAAATTTTCATTCTCAGTCATTGTAATAACTAATGTGGGATTTGATAAAAATATTTTTTAAATAAGTATTAACTTTATTAATAAACTTAATATTAAAATTAGATTAAAATTAAAAATAAAAATAATATTATTATATTATTATCTTATTAGATCAATAACCTACTATTTGTTTAAGTTGATAAATCTTTGAGCGAAAACATCAGTGAACTCATCGACCTTTTGAGGCGAATGGAAGCGGTCAACTCCGATATTCAGGGCAGCGCTATTGTTAGCGTACAGGGTTTACCCATCTGTTCTGTTCTTGCTAGAGATGTTAATGATGGGATCGTAAGTGCAATGAGTGCTGCTATATTAAGTGTTTCAGAACGTGCGGTAGAAGAACTTGCTCGAGGAGATCTAAAGAGAATTCTTATAGAAGGTGTTGATGGGATAATAATTTTATCCAAAGCGGGAGAAAACGCTATCTTATGCACTCTTGCAAAAAGTGATGCTTCATTAGGGATGGTTTTTTTAAATATCCAAAGTGTTTCAAAAAAAATTGCTGAATTATTAGATTAGTCTAATCTGATATTATTTTCGATAAGAAAGCAATAGTTTTATTTTCTTTTAATTCTTCTATTAAATTAATTGTATGATGCCATCAAACCAGCTTTTTGAACAGCTGAAATCGAAAATTATAAGAATAGAAAACCAGAAATTGCTTGAAAAGACATATTATGAAGAACTTTCAATATGTCTTAAATCTGGACAATTTGAGGGTTTTAGAATCCTATTCAATGCATCTGTTGAATTTAATATTTTTATGGATGTAAAAAAAATTCCCAACCGCTTTAATATTATTTCAGAATTGCTATTGATCTGTACCGATAAAATATCTACTGGATATCAAACCTCAGCATTAGGAGAGATTATTGAAATTTTAAGATTCTTTAATGAACACAATTTATTAGAGAAAGAAATAACTGAATTTGAAAGACAAGATCTTAGGCATCTCAAGGAAGACAAGTTATTCATGGCAAATTTGAATGATTTGTTTGGGAAAGTATCAAATTCATTTATATTATATGTTTATGAAATAATGCCTAGAGATCTTTACAATTATTTTATTAAAAGTCCAATTTCTTATTTTCCTAATCACGATGGATTAATGCACTTCATTAAAAACATTTTTTTTGAC
>CAYNEU010000327.1:0-2208 GCA_964396275.1 uncultured archaeon
ACCTTCTACTGCATCATTATTGTTAAAAGAGGTAGGCGTTGAAAAAGGGAGTTCTAGTTGTTCAGAAACAAAAATAGGAAATTTGACACTTGATCAAGTTCAAAATGTCGTGAAGGCTAAAAGAGATAAATTTTTGGATAAAACAATTAAAGCGGGCATAAAAACAGCGTTAGGAACAGCATTATCAGTGGGTTTAACAGTAGAAGGCCAAGATCCAAGAGCTATCCAAAAAAAAATAGATAATGGGGAATTTGATGACGTCTTAAGAGGTGATTAAGAAAATTTGAAAGTCGACGATAAATTATTAAAGAAATCATTAAACGCTGCTATTGATTTTTCTATAATGAAGAAAGAAGGGTATAAAGACAAAGTTAGAAAATTCGATGAGTCTATTGATCTCATTATTAATATTAAAGATATTAATCTAAACGATCCAAAAAGCAGAATTGATAAAGAAATTATCTTATCAAATGAAGTAATTATAAATGATAAGCCTAATATTTGTGTAATTGCGTCAGATGAGATTTTACAAGAAGCGAAAAAACTTGGAGTGGAAACTTTAGATTCAAGCGGTTTGATTAATTTGAATAATGAAGAGAAAAAATATAAGAAAAAATTTGCTAAAAGATATGAATTTTTTGTTGTGGAAGATAAAATGATGAGAGATGTCGCTCGATACTTAGCTAGATTTCTTGGACCCGTTGGTAAAATGCCAAAACCTTTTCCTACGGGATATGGGATCATTTCTAGCGTAGAAGATTTAAATGTAGCTTATGAGCGATATAAAAAAATAATTAGAATACAAATGAAAAAGCAACCTATTATTTTCGCTAAAATCGGTAAAAAATCTCTAGATAGACAAAAGTTATATGAAAATATGAAAACTGTAGTGAATTTCATTGCTGATCAAATGCCACACAAATTTAACAACTTTAAATCTATGTATCTTAAATCTACAATGGGAAAACCCGTGAAAGTGACAGAAGAGTTCCTAAAAAGTATTGAGGTGTGAAATAATGATTAAAAAAAAACATATACCACAATGGAAGATAAACGAAATTAATCATTTAGTTGATTTATTTAAAAATTATAAGAACATCGCTGTAATCGATGTTGCTCATATAAATGATATGCAATTTCAAACAATGAGGAAAATTTTGAGAGGAAAAGCAGTATTTAGAATGTCTAAAAAATCACTTCAGTTACGAGCAATAGAACGATTTAAAAGTGAAGCTAAAAAGAAAAACTTGGATGAATTTGCTAATCATATTCCTGGGCAATCTAGTCTTGTATTTACAAATATTGATCTATTTGAATTGAAAAAGATATTTCTTGAAAATGAGTGGATGGTACCAGCAAAACCCAATGAAGTTACTCCAGTAGATATTTGGGTTCCAGCAGGTGATACTGGTTTACCCACAGGACAGGTAATTAGTGAATTGAATATGACATTGCGATTGCCAACGAGAATTATGAATGATACGATATATGTTCGCGAAGATACAAGAACTCATAAAGCTGGTGATGTAGTTGATGTTAAACAAGCAGCAGTTTTAAAAAAGTTGGGAATTACACCAATAGAATCATTGATAAAAATTCACTTTGCGTGGAGCGATGGTGAAATAATCCCTGAAGAAATCTTATATATGGATATGATAGAATTCAAACATGATGTTGCGACAGCTTATAGACAGGCACTAGGAATTCTTTTTGAAATGCCATTCTATTCAGAGGAAATGACAGATGAATATATTCGGAAAGCTGTATCTGAAGTTAATACAATAGAAGCAATGATCTTTGGAGAGGGGATCGAATTATCGGCTGAACCAGAATCTAAAGTTGAAGAAAAAGAAGCTGAAGATGAACCTGAGGAGGAAGAAGAAGTTGGTATTGGAGGTCTTTTTGGATAAAAAATTAAGATTTTTTGAAATTTCAATTAAAATTACTAATATTAAGATAAAAAAATAAAAAAGAGGTTAAATATTATGGAAAGTATTTACGCTGCCTTATTATTACATAAAGCTGGAGGAAAAGTTAACGAAGCGAATGTAGAAAAAGTATTAACTGCCGCAGGTGCGAAAGTTGATAAAGATCAAATCGTTAAATTAGTTGCTGGTTTAAAACAAGCAGATATTGATGAAATTATAAAATCTGCTGGTTCTATGCCGGTAATCGCAGCTCCTGCCGGAGAAAAAAAGGAAAAAAAGA
>CAYNEU010000328.1:0-2765 GCA_964396275.1 uncultured archaeon
TCCTAAAATTGAAATCACCTAAGGAAATCACATTAGTTTTACCACTCATTTGATCTAACAAAGCTTGCATATGTGCTGTTTTAGCATCAGCATTTCCATCAGGGTGGTTTACATAAATATTCAAAATATCAGTTCCTATTCTGATTTGAACTTCTGTTGTACCTATTTCATCTACATTACTATAGCTAAAAAAAGTTTTTGCATTCAAAATTGGATATCGAGATAGAATTGCTGCCCCAAAAGTTCCTGTTGTTGTTCTAGGGCCATAAAAACAATAATAATTTAAATGAGTAGCAAAATAACGAGTAATATCTAAATTATTATAGGAAATTCTCGCTGTGTCAGATTCTTGTAAACCAATAATATCTGGATTAACTGCTTTAATAATAGCTAATTGATTATCAAAATTTTCATCACCCCAATAATCTACTCCTTGTCGTATATTATATGACATTACAGTAATAGAGGTTATCCCGCTTGTATCTTGTACTTTAGGACGTAATTCCCAAACTAAAGCTGAAACGCTAGTTCCAATTAACAATAATACCAAGAAAGATGCTACAATTTTTTTATCCCGTACATTGGTAAATATTGACTTGAATTCTAATAATCTTTCTTTAAAAATTGTTTTTCCCATAATAGGGATTGCTATACCAACTAATAAGAAAGGAAGCCAGAATAAATTACGAAATATTGTGCTTACTGGATCTACATAGCCCCAAACATTTGTAAAAATAAGTATAAATGACATCAACATGAAAAATAGACCACCTGTAGCGAAACCAGCTCCCAACTTCGATGGACTTGGTCTCTGCCTAATAAGTTCTCGAGATAAAAGTGTAAAATCGATAAACACTATAGGGATTAATGCTATCATAATCACTAAGGGAATATAATAGAACCAACCGATTGGACGATTTATGATTACTGGATTTGAAGTAGGACTGGCTGGAAATGGAAATGTATGAACTGCAATAGTTAAGACAAGTGAAAGTATAAACAAACCATTCCAGATCCAGAGTATGCGTGAATTCAGTTTACTAAGAAGGTTTGGTTTAAAAGTTAATATGAAAATAGTTATTGCAATCATCACGGCTATAGCAATTGTTATTGCTATATAATTTCCTTCCGTCCATCTTGAAATAACAGTTGGACTAGTAAAAGCAAAATAATTGAGAGCCAAAACACTAAAAAGCCCAAGTGAAAGTAGTTTAACCCCTTTAAAACGTTGCTTTTTTTTTGACCCTACTTCTCCTTGAGATATGGGAGAACCCTCACTTAAATTATTCATAGATTTGCCACTTTGTTTTTCTTTAAATTGATTAATTATTATTAGAATAACGATTATTGCAAGAACCCATCCAATTATCTGAAATACTCCATAGGTTGAAATGTCCGCTGTAGAATTAAGCGTTCTAAAGGTAATTGAAAGTAAAATAGCTGAAGCAAGCCCCGCACCAAATTTTAAACTTAGCTTTTCCTCATTTTCTATACTATTATTTTTTATTCCTTGTGAGTAATGTGTAGGAAGAAATAGCATAAAACATCCGACTCCTAATCCTGAAACTATAATTTTAGTCGCAGAATCTAAAAATGGAGATATTAGCCGTGCAATTATGGTCACTACAATTAATGCTTCATAGAAATAATTCGGAATCTTACGTCTAAACACCAACATGATAACTGGTGTTAGTATAAATAATAAACCTAGTACTTTTTCGTCCATTGCCATCCCTAAAAGTTCTAACACATATATTGATTCAAATAAATCTCCTACTAATTGGAAAAAGAATAAAAACATCACCGTTAATAGCGCGAGCTCAGAATTAACTTTTTTATATAAATTTTTAATGGAATTCATGATTAGTGAATTCATCTTTAAACTATTTAAATGTTCTCACAATGATGTAAATATACCTAATATGAGAATTGAATAATATTTTTTTTGCGAATATTGGTTAATTACAGCTATAAAAGATAAGCAAATTAAAAGTGCTTGAGGTATAGAATTTATAATCATTTTTACCCTACTCCATGTTTCCCTGCAGAGAATTATCCCTTACATGTATTTAAGAGAATAACCTGTAAGTGAGTAAGTACAAAAAGAAAAAAATAATGGGAGATTTAATTATAGAAAGTATTAATATCGAATCCCTATTCCTCTTCAGAATCCATTTCCCTTTTCTTTTCTGTAACTTCTTCGACTTCTTTTGGTTTTTGTTCAGGAAGAGATTCATATAATGTTTTAGGTTCCAGTTCTGGCTCATATGCGGGTTCTGGTTCTGGCTCATATGCGGGTTCTGGTTCTGGCTCATATGCTGGTTCTGGTTCTGACTCATATACGGATTCTGGTTCCGGTTCATATGCTGGTTCTGGTTCTGGCTCATATGCGGGTTCTGGTTCTGGCTCATATACGGGTTCTGGTTCCGGTTCATATACTGGTTCTGGTTCTGGCTCATATACGGGTTCTGGTTCCGGTTCTGGTTCATATGCTGGTTCTGGTTCTGGTTCATATGCGGGTTCTGGTTCCGGTTCATATGCGGGTTCCGGTTCTGGTTCATATACTGGTTCTGGTTCCGGTTCATATACAGGTACTGGTTCCGGTTCATATACTGGTTCTGGTTCCGGTTCATATACAGGTTCTGGTTCCGGTTCATATGCTGGTTCTGGCTCAGGCTCATATGCGGGTTCTGGTTCCGGTTCATATGCGGGTTCCGGTTCTGGTTCATATACTGGTTCTGGTTCCGGTTCATATACAGGTTCTG
>CAYNEU010000329.1:0-1756 GCA_964396275.1 uncultured archaeon
TATAATTATTGTTGTCCTCTCCGAACGTGTACACCCCAATATTAAACCTCTTACTCCCTAACGGAAAAATCCACGCATAACCTTTATAGGACCTAAAATAAATATAGGCAAAATTCTCTTCTAAATTATGATCTCCTTCTATAATTGCACACTTTCCATTTGCAATTTCCTCAAGTTTCCATTTTCCTCGTAAAACCGATTTTATAGCTAATTTAGAACTCATGCCGTCAGCAATGATTACAATTTTACCTTGATATTCTTTAATTCCAAAGGGTGTTTTTGTTCTTATTCCTATTTTCTCCTGATTTTTCAATAAAAAATCGAAAGAGATATTTTTGTCAAAAAGGTTCACACCAGCGTCTACTGCAGTATTTCGGATAAAATTATCAAGATTTAAACGATCCATTACAGATGCCCATGATTTTTCTTCTGCTGTGTATTCTAACTTACAAAAATTAGCGGAATGCATAATAGGACCCTTAATTATGGGTAAATTTAACTTTCTCAATTTCGGATACATCTCTAAAACTCGATGGTTTAATCCGCCTCCACATGGTTTACGCCATTCAGTATTCCTTTCTATTAATGCTACATTATATCCTGCTTTAGCTAACACTTCTCCACATCGAGAACCTGAGGGACCAGCTCCAGAAATAGCTACATCATACATTATTCCAAATCCCTATAATTCTTTAGATTGATATAATATTATGTTATTATATCAATTTAATTTGTGTAGCTTTTGGCTCAGTAATTCCAATTATAAATGTTATTATAACAACGTGTCATTTAGTAAATAGAGTGCCCTTCAATCCTAAGATGGCGTTCACTCTTATAATTGGGGGAATTACAGGAGGAATTTTACTAGGATTTACTACCTGTCTTCCCTTTTTTCTATGAATTAACCTTTTAAAAAAGAAAAAAAAGAAAAAAAATTTTTAAATTTATCTTTTTAAATTTGCTGAAACCCAATCATAATAGCCTTTATCGTCTAATACTTTAGGAATTTCAGCGAAAAATTGAGAGGTAATCTCCTTAACGTGTTTTGCGGCAACTGGATGGAACATCATTGCCAAATCTAAACCTACAAGACTTAAACTTAAGGCATTGATTATTTCCCATATTGGCCCCCGATATTGGCGTAATCCCCACTCAGGCATTTGCTTTTCACTCATCCATGCTTCTCTAGCACCCCATGCGTTTGTTGTTCCTCCACTTATTGGATACGCTAAATCAGTTTCACCTAATAATCCTGCAACTCGCATCCTCTGATAAATACTAAAAGAATATTCCATTCCATAGCCCAATGTTGCACATGTGGGGTCCATAACAATTCGATTTCTTGGTAATCCTAATTCTAGAGCATCTTTATTCATTTTAATTTGATTGTTCAGATCTAAACTAGTCCAGAGTAAGCAGTTATGGTCATATTTCACTGCAAGAGGAATAACATCTTCCCAAGTTGCTTTGTCTGCTGCAGAAAGCATCAAAACCTCACTTTCAGTAATAGGGGCGGTTGCTTCAAAGAGTTGCTTATCTTTTTCTTTATTACCAGAACATCCAATAATTACAGGTACGTCAACTGCTTGAAGGATTTCTTCTAAGTACTTTACTGATTGCGAAATGGGAGCATCTCCCATACCAGGATCGATTTCTAGGGAATGAAAAGTAATGCATTCAGCGCCGAATTTATCTACGGCAAATTTAGCCCATTCAGCAGGATGTCCTAATACATCACCATATTCTTGTTTTATAG
>CAYNEU010000330.1:0-3488 GCA_964396275.1 uncultured archaeon
GAATCCTTAAGGAATTCTTGGATAAGCCGAGCATCTCCAGGATTATCTTCGATTAGCAGGGTTTGAATTACTTCTTTATTCATTATATTTAACCATATAAACTAAAATATGTAATTAACAATTGAGAATTTCAAATCTAGATAAATATCATTGTGAATAGACTCAATTTTAAATTCATTTTTAATCTCCTTTTTAATATTAGAATCTTTAAAATCAAAATTTCAACTTTAATATAAAAATAAAATAATAGAATTCATATAAATATTTTAACTATAAATTGAATAAAAAGTACAGAAAAATGAATTTTAATCTAATATGCTCTAAGTAACAAAAAATTAGGAAATAAAAAATCTTTTATGGTAACCAAAGATTAAAAAAGAACCTATTTTATATTATGTTTGTAAGAATTAGATCATAATTGTTTTAAAAATTATTTAAAAAAAAAAGGTATTTGAAAGAATAATCAGTTGTAAATTTAGCACGACAGTTAAAAATTATCAAAAAATATATCCAGATAACTTAAATGATTTCTGCTGTAAAATATAATACGAATTCAATAGATCTCTTAGGAATTGGATTAGTAAAAATCCTAAAAATTAATTCAAAAAGAGAGATAGATATTATTTTTCAAAAGGGAATAGGTACCCCACTAATTAGAAATATAATTAATAAAAATATAGAAAAAATATTAACAAAAAAAGAAGGTATTTTAATTGATATAATCTCGAATTTTACTTTATACATTCATTACTTTTATAATAAACAAGATGAAATTATATGTGTTATTTATTTAGATAAAAAAGAGAAAATATTGAATTTTACAGAATTATATAATCTTTCTCAACAATTATATGATAGTTTATGTCAACATGAGGCCATCTCAACTATAAAAGATATTTGTTATGAAAAGATTAATATCCCAAAATTCAAAGGAGTATTAGCATTATTCATTATTGGAATAGCAGGACATTTATTACTCTCTAAGATAAATAAAGAAGAAACAAAGTTGATTGAATTTGAATTACCTGTAAGTGGTTTTATTTCAGCTATTTTAACCTTTTCTAGAGAAATGATGCGCAAAGAACCAGGTATATATCTTACACAAATAAATTTTGGAAATCAAAATTTTTATTTGAACATAACAGATAATGCAATATTTGCCTACTTAATTATAAAAGGACATTTACCACAAACATTCAAAAGATATATGCAAATAATATCCGATGAATTTATAGAAAAATTTGATCATAGAATCGATCCTAAAAATTTTAATGGCGAATTAACCCAATTTTTCGAATTTGAAGAAGTAATTGATCAATACTTCATAATTTAAAATGTTGTGTACTTAGTGAAAAATAACTTAATTACAACAAAATGGCAGAAAAAATAACTTTAATAGGAAGAGCTGGTGTAGGTAAAACAAGTATTCGTAATCTATTATTTGAAGGAGGAAATCCCGCTGATCTTATGATGAATCCTCTCGAACCTACACGTGGGATAATTCAAAGGTCATATTCATGGATGGATATAGAATTAAGTATATTTGACACTTCCGGGCAAGAGTTACCTTTTTTATTATTGGATGAAAATGACCAGATAAAGGCTTTTCAAAATGCTGGTGTTGTTATTTATATTTTAGATTATCCAATATGGATACAAAATTCCCAAGAAATTATTAAAGAAGTAAATAGTATCTTCGAAATTTTGAAACTCAGGAATACTGAAAAAAGTATGGTAATTCTTTTTCATAAAATTGATTTAATTAACCAAAAAGTTAGTGATAATTTCCTTTTAATGAAGAGAGGGATAAAAAGTCGATTTAATCTACCAATAGAAATACCGTTCTATTTTACAAGTATCTATCCAGAAATAGATTACACTTTATTTAATGCTTTTTCTGAGATATTGAGTAATCTATCACAGGATTCTAAGAATTTAAAGATAATTATTGATGAAAATATCAAAAATTTTACCAATTTGATATGTTTTATTACTAACAGCAAAAATTATATTATTGTACAATCGATGACTAGTGATTTTAACACAGAATTAATTTATAAAATTTATTTTGTAATTTCCTATTATATAAGAACCATTGACAGTAATTATGATGTTATGAGAAATATCAAGTCTATTAGTTCTGGTGTTGAAATTTTAAGATTAATTGTTGGTGATCTTGAAATTATAAATCCCGAACTTAAAAAATTGATTATTTTTTCAGAAAACAATAAAACTGATGAAATATCTAAGTTAAAAGAACAAATAACATTGAAAATTGAAAATTATTATAAAATCCGGAGGACATAAATAATATTTGATAATTTCGTTTTGAAATATTAAGATAAACCTATGCTCAGACAAGTTTTTATAATCAAGGATGGAACCATATTATATAGAAGAGATTACGCAAAAGCATTAAGAGATGTGGAATTTAAAAATATTGTTTCAGATATTAGTAATGTTTTTCTTTCAAGAATAAGTAAAGAGTTTGGAACTTATGATTATTTTAAATACAAAATATCTTACATTACTGAAAAAGAGCTAAATTTAATTTTTATTTTTATATCTGGATTAAGCGACGATTATAATAGAATTCAATCAGAATTATATAAATTTAAAACGGAATTTTTGAATTTATTTGGAGATACAATTCATACGGTTAAAGATAACTCCATTTTTAGTGTTTTAGATTCTATCATTGATGGATTTCATAGAAATCTCAAACCAAAAATTTGTCTTGTTGGATACTCTGGTGTAGGTAAAACCACTATAACTCAATTAATTAAAGCAAAAGAAATTCCACTACAGCATATTCCTACTATTAATGGTGAGATAGCAACAATCAAAATTGGAAATTTAGTGTTTTATTTATGGGACTTCGCGGGTCAAGAGCAATTTAGCATTCTTTGGAACAAATTTATTAAGGGCAGTGATGCTGTTTTATTAATTACCGATTCAACACATAATAATATTGAAAGAAGCAGATCTTTTTTGGAATTAATTGCTGAAGAAGCTCCTTATGCTCATGCAGTAATAATAGCTAATAAGCAAGATTTAACTGAAGCCTTGAAAGTTGAAGATATTGAGAGAATGACTGGTGTTAAGGCGTATTCTATGATTGCTGTTAATCCTAATAATCGTGATAGAATGATTCGAATTATTGCAGATGTCCTTGAAATGAGTGTTGAAGATTCTCCCTTATTAAAACCCCTTTTTGAACGAGAAAATTTGGTAAATAGTGTTGAAAAAGCGTTAGAAAACGGAAATTTTTCTAATGCTGCTTTACTTTTCGAAAAAATAGCAGAAAAATGCATTGAGATTGGAGATGATCACCTTGGTAGAGAGTTCTATGAGAAATCAGAGAAATTAAAACAAATTTCTTAAAAACTTAAGAAATTTTAAAAAATGATGTTTTAAATTAATAAATAATATCTCTCAATCACACGAATATTAAATAAGATCTTCTTGAATAAAACATTAATATTCTT
>CAYNEU010000331.1:0-1826 GCA_964396275.1 uncultured archaeon
AATTATTTAACTTGTATTGCACCAGGCATTACTTCAAGCTTGAATTTATGGAAAAATAATGGAGGCCTCGAAATTCATGCTCTTACAACGTCAATTTATAGAATAATGGTTAATATTTCATCACACAGAGAGGCTCCTGAAGTAGATACCTTAACAGAGTTAATGCACGAGAGATATATAAATCCTCAATACGCATTATATAATGATCCCATTAAAAAGAAAAGCGGGATTAGGTTATCTCATCTAAAAGGGAACTCTATTCAAGAAGTTCAAGATCTTTTAGTATCATATTATAATGTTAACAACTTTGATCCATCAAAACGCAATCTCAAGATTTATTTTAAATTTTTAAATGATTTCTTAATTACACGAGGTTTAGATAAGGACACATACAAAATGTCTGGATTCTTAGAAATGGATAGTAAAAAGTTCTCGCAACCTGCTTTTATGCTAGCTGGATGGCAAGATATGTTTTTTGAAAAACAATTAGAGGACTTTATCGAAATTAAAAATAACGCTACTGGTGATGCTAGAAAATATTCAAAACTGCTTATAGGGTCGTGGGCACATGGTGCGAGTGGTCATCCTGAAAGCCGCATAAGAAATGCTGGAATGTTAAGATTTTATAAAGAATTTTTAAATCTTGCCTGGAACCGTCATTGGTTGATGGGAGATATGAATGCTTTTCTTGATATAAATAAACCTTCTATAAAGTATTGGGTTATAGGGAAAAATATTTGGAGATACACAGAGACGTGGCCCCCTGAAAATATTGAATATCAAAAATTATATATTCATTCTGTAAGAGGAGCAAATAGTATAAAAGGAGATGGTATATTAGATTTCAAAGAACCGATTAATGAATCAGAGGATACATATACTTTTAATCCTATTGATCCTGTTATCACAAAAGGAGGAAGGAACTTAGGTATTTTAAAAGGAGCTCAAAATCAAAAAGATGCCGAAAAACGAAAAGATGTCTTAATCTACTCGACTAAGCCTTTAAAAGAAGGATTAGAAATAACTGGTGCTGTAAAGATGATACTTTTTG
This sequence comes from uncultured archaeon, assembly GCA_964396275.1. Classification (GTDB taxonomy): domain Archaea; phylum Asgardarchaeota; class Lokiarchaeia; order Sigyniarchaeales; family SOKP01; genus Loki-b32. The sequence continues at coordinate 1,052 of CAYNEU010000331.1, forward strand.
CGTCCTCATCAGTGAAAGATACTGATTTCATGATCAAATTAATAGACGTTTATCCTCGAGGAAAAGCGATAAATATATTAGATGCTGGAATCAGGGCAAGATTTAGAAATAATGAAGATATTCCTTCCCTTATTGAGCCAAGGAAAGTCTATGACTATAAGATAGAATTGGGAAATACATCTAATTATTTTAGGGAAGGACATCAAATACGAATAGAAATAACCTCAAGTAATTTTCCGCGATTTGATATAAATTCAAATTTAGGAGGAGAAGGTCAACCAGGAGATTACATCATAGTTGAACAGAAAATCTATCATACACGAGAATTTCCAAGTCATCTTCTAATTCCTGTTTTAAAATAGCAGATTATTGAATAAGATCATCTAAAATATTTTCTCATAATATACCTTTAACTTATTACCAAATTTCTTTATAATTTCTTGTAAAGACAATTCTAAATCAAGATCTCCTACCATCTTTCCGTTCTCATTACTTAGATAAGTATTTTTTTGTTTAAGTTTTAATTTTTTTAATAATAAACCGTATATCTCATCAAATTTTTTCCCCAAATTCGATCTAGATAATGAAACTTTTATTATTTCCCCACTCTGAATTATCTTGAAAGATATAAACTCATTAGTATGATCATTTATATCATCCATATCTCTCAAAAAGAAATAAACTTAGATTTGTATTAAATCTACTATTTATCTTATATTTAATTAATTTACAAATTGGACGTAATTGTTAAGAATGAAAAAAAATCAAATTTATC
>CAYNEU010000332.1:0-4110 GCA_964396275.1 uncultured archaeon
ATCTGAAAAACGGTCGAAAATTAAACCCGAATATTTACTTAATTTTGAAATATTTCATTACTACTCTTCTAAAGATCCTCCTGAAATAAGCAATTGACAGACGGTATAGTCCAGAAATAATCTTTTTTTTATTATCCTCTTTTTTATCTTGTATTATGAAAATTGTGTGATATTGATTTTTTATTTAAATATATTCGCTATTATTCTGCCAGTAACCTCTTATAATATATTTAGAATCGAGCAAAATGAATAGTAAAAAAGTCCTTTTTGTGAGTTGTATAATTGTTTTTATGTTAAGCGCTATTATATTTCAATGCAATTTTTCTTGTAATTTCACTATTGCGAGCGAAAATTTTAGACATGATGAAGTAGAGTATCCAGAATTAGCGTCTTTAAGGAATAATGAAATCATCAATTCTATTTTTGATGCGAGAGTATCTGATTATTCTGATTTGGGGTATTTCCCTCAGCTCTATGAGCCTTCACTACAAGCAACCTATTATACCCTTTACATTCTTGATGCGATTGGAAAACTTAACCACATAAATCAATCTGAAATTATTGATGATTTAATGTTTCATTATGAGGAAAGTTCTAATAGATTTATGGATACATTAGCATATCGATATTTAGATACAGATTTCTCCAAAACATATTTTCCCTTAAATTCTATATTAGAAGTTAATTGTTATGCTATTCTTTCTTTAAAAATATTAAATCGCACTGATTTATTTAATACACACGGATTGATCGATTTCATTTGGGATTGTTATAATCCAGAAACAAGTGGTTTTATTGGACAGCCTTATAATGCAGAATTAGAGGATGGATTTAGAGTTTCAACAGCAGATAATACATTTTTTGCTGTATTTACACTCAATTTATTGATGGATAATTGGGTGGGGTACTCCTCTAAAATACAAGATATAATTCAATTTATAAATAATTTACAATATCCTGGAGGATTAGGCTGGATGGGAGGAGGATTTCGAAATGATGATAATACTTTTATTGATAGTTTGAATCCCTTTTTTGAACCCAATTTAATTTCTTCTTATTACTGCATAAAAGCATTAGAGATATTTGGTATGGAAGAATCTATAAATATTGTTGATTTTCACCAATTTCTTGATTATTTGTATGATTCAAATACTCACTATTTTCGAATATCTGAATGGGATTACAGTGTAAATTATACAAACATAGTTGCAACTGCTCTTGGATTAGAACTTTCAGATATCACTAGCTATGGAAATATCGATAGAGATGAGGTAATTACGTTTATTATGGGGAATCGTAATTCTTTTGGAAATTGGGATCAATCCACGCTAGTTGAGCTTCATGAATTAACTGATACATTTCAAATTATCCGATCTCTGAGAAATAGTAATGAAACCTCTCAGTTCTCATTGGAGGAAAAAAATCAAATAGGAAACTCAACCTTAATGTACTCTTCTTATGAGGGATATTCTCTGCTTTCAGAGGATTACACTTCTATGAGTTATTTGCACACGATAATTTCTTCATTTTCTTTATTTGATCGTGTTTCAGATTTAGAGATTCAAGAGCTTTATACGCGTATTAAAAATTCTTATATAGATTTTGCTGATTTTGGGATAAGTCGATATTTTTATGGCTATCTCTTAGATGAAACTGAGATAAATTGGTTCCGATCTCATCCAATTGAATATTATACTTCAGGCCATAAAAATTACCTTAAAGATATTTCTCAGCTGAATTCTCATAAATCCACATATTTCGCACTAGAATCTTTGCAAAAGCTATTTAAGTTGGATGATTTTGCTACAGAATTTGATCTAATGAATTTAGTAAATAATATTGTTGAGACTCAATTTTTAAATGATTCATATTACGAGAATTATGGGGGCTTTTCACCGATTTTAAAGTATGATATTGACCGATCAGAGTATCTCAATACGATAATCTACTGCGAATATACATATTATGCTCTTCGATGTTTGGAGATCCTTTCTAACTTTCTGGCTCTTAATATTACGGATTTAGGATTTGATATTACAGCTTTATACACATATCTTAATAGAAATACCATTGAGAATAGTGACACTCTTTACTTCAATCCAAGTTATACCTCAGATGTTGCAACTATCTTACAAAATACCTATTACATGATATATATCTTAAAAATATTGAATTTATATGATAAAAATACTGAAAAAATCGAAACTTATGTGAAGAATAACCTCAACTACAACAATATTAAGAATATATATTATAGCTATAAGATTTCAGAAATATTAGACCTGGATGTATGTTTTAATTCTGATTTAACTCAAGATTTAATACAAAACATTTACTCTGATGAAATTGAAGAATTTTACTTAACACCTGATAAAAATAAAATAGAACTAGAAGCATTCTTATGGATATCCGAGTTGGCGAGGAATAGCCCAATTGGAATTAACGCACAATATTCTAGTGAAGTTCCATTAGGGGGAGTTAATCACATGGAAGTATCATTATCCAATCTTATAGTAAGAGATTTTGGTTCATATATTTCCTTTAAATTTGAAAGTAACCAAATAGGAACTACTAATTTTAATAAACTAGAAAATAACACATATGTAGCAGATGTACCAATTCCAATGAATTCTGAAAATTATCCTACAATTGAAGGTGTATTATATGCCTATGAAGGAGCACAGATAAAAGCAGAATATAACATCATTTTTAATACTATATATACTTTAACTTATGATCTTAATATAACAACATCCTTATCTAAGGTAAAATTTGAAGTAAATGGTTCAATATTAGCCAATGAAAGGGAATATCCATTAACTAACGGATGTGTTTATACTGAGATCTACAAAGATGACATATTAATTGCTGCACCAAATTTCGGGCATACTAATCTCAATAAGTCTAGTATATTTAGTCTTGAATATGTACCAATAGAAAATGGTACCTATTATTTTGAGATTTACCTTGAAGATGGATTTCAAGCATCCGAAGTTGAAATCGGAAACACAATATTTACTAAAAATCTCGATAATCCCGATGATCCTGATGATCCCGACGATCCTATCACTCCAAACCAAAATTATGAAGAGAATGTTAAAACAGCAATTCCTCTCATGATTGCTTTTATAGGAGTACCGGGATGTGTTATCGTCATATCCTCTAAACAACTTGGTAAGGTTAAAAAACGACCAGAATACAAAAATTCAAAGTAAGATGAAACAATTCTAAATTTTTTCTTTTTATTATATCATTTTATTCTTCTGTTAATGACCTCAGAATTGGATTCCTACGACAATAAATTATCCCATCATCGGATTACAATTCATTTAATCAACCAAATTTTGGATATTTTGGGAAAGTATAGTGATAATTATGAGAAAAGGTTAAATTTTACTAGATTAATGCAACAACTAAAAATCCCAAATTCTGAGATTGACGAATTTGTTTCTTTAATATTACATTTTCAAGAAAAATTCGAACATGTCTTTAAGGAGTATCGAATAAAGAAAAAAAGACAAAATAGCCAAGTTTATTTAACCGTAGAAAAAAAAATGAAAGAAAAAACACCAAGAATAATTAAAATTTTGGCTTCTCATTTAAATCTTTTTAATGACATAATCTATACATTCAAATTTGTAAAGAGAGGTAAAGGTTTTGATACTTCTAAGAACAATTCAGAATTATTGACCAATCTAAAAGAGTTAAAAATTAAACATCCTTATCTCTTTGATCCGCATGAAAATGGAGTTATTTACCCATCAGAAATAGGACTCAAGTTTGGAGAACTCATCATTTCATATAACAAAAGTAATAAAAAAATAAAAAATATTCAAATCGAAAATTATACGTTTATTGTGGAGGAAGATGGGTGAAATAAAAGAAGTAACTAATGCGGCATCAAATCTTAATTCTAATGAACTCCAAATACGAGAGTATCAAATAAATATTGCGGATAACTGTGTGAATAAGAATTCATTAGTAGTATTACCAACTGGACTGGGAAAAACTATAATTGCTGTGTTAGTGGCAAGTAAAATATTGAATATTTCTCCTCCTCAAAGTAAAATAATAGTGCTCGCACCTACACGACCATTAATTAATCAACAT
>CAYNEU010000333.1:0-2788 GCA_964396275.1 uncultured archaeon
AGCATTGTAATACGAGACCTTTTCATCTAGTTCCTTCCAAGCTAAAGCATCGTTTTTTTCTTTTTCAACTTTTTTAAGTTGAGAAGAGACTTCTTTAAAAATTGCTTCAAATTGTCCTAAATCTCTTTCTGCTTTTTCTAATTCTTTTAAAGTAACATCCTTCATTTCATCGTATTTTTGAAGCCCTATTAATTCCTCAATAAATTTTCTACGATCTTCAGGATTCATATGTGTTAATTCGACTATCTTTCCTTGTAATACGAATTGATTACTACCGTCAGGATCTATATTTGCTGCGGCTAAAGCGTTAAGTATTTGTTGGCGAGTGACTTTTTTTCCATTCATTTTATATCCCCCACCACCACCCCTTTTGATAATACGAGTAATCTCAAAATCACCAATCACTCCTGGAAAAACATTATCGGAATTATCAAAATATAACGTAACAGAAGCTCTTTGGGAGGGATTTTTTCCTCGTGAACCAGCAAAGATTAGATCCTCTAGACTTTTTGCTCTCATAGTTTTTTTGCTTAATCTACCTAACGAAAAACATAGAGCATCTATTATATTAGATTTACCAGCCCCATTTGGTCCAACGATGCATGTGAATCCGCTAGAAAGTTTGATAGTTACTGTTCGATCTCCAAAAGATTTGAAACCACTCATAGAAATTTTTTTAATATGAGTCAAAATTTATCTCCATTTTTACCTATATTAATAAAAAAATAGTGTGATTATACCTATAAATATATAAGATATCTTATTAAAAAAATCTGATTTACATTTTCCGATTTTTGGAATCGCTTTGAAATGATTTTTTTTCTTAAATTTAAAAAAACACGTTTAAATTTTAGAACTATTTAACACTGGTTAAAAATTGCATCAATAATTACCTTTATTTGTTTAGGATTCATCAATATAAAGAAAGAATCATAATTTACACCATTAAAACTTTCATGAGTACAATTTTTATAAAATGTTCTTTTTGATGGTTTTATGACTCCAATATTCATCAATTCTTCGATTATTTTACGAAATTCATTAATATTTTTTTCATATTCTAAAGTTTCGCAAGAAATTTCATATAATTCGTGTAATTCTTTTATAGAAATATAGTATTTATTTTTGCTGGTAAAATAATTTGAAAAATTATCTAAAAATATTACTGTTAATATATCTTCTTCAGAAAGATAATTAATCATGTTAAACTCATCAGAAATTTGAAAAGAATCAAATTCATTTTGACAAATATCTAATACTTCAAAATTACCTAGAGTATTTTTGTTTTTTAATATTGGATATAAATCTCGAAGGATTTCAATTCCTTTACCCGGAACTGGTACATATTGCTCACAGATTAAATCTGTTATATATCTAATTAGGTTTCTATCTATTTCATGTGAAAAACTTAGTAATACTCTTTGCTTAAGAATAGAATAAAGTTCTTGATAATTATAAAAATTTAATCTTTTTTTTAAATCAAATTCAGAGAATAATTCCATTGTTCCCGGTTGTATAATTTTATTTACAGTAGATATTAGAGTTATATTCGATTCTTTGCCAAATTGTAAGAATTTATTAAAAATTTCGGGTTCTAAATATTCGATGTTATTAAATATAAAAAATAAATGAGAATCATTTCTATTACAAATGAATTTAAACGTATTCCATAAATGAGAGATCTCTGAATTTAATAGAGGTCGAACATCAAAGTTTAGATTGGATGATCCATTTATTTCGCTTAACAATAAAAAAATTAATTCTTCAGGATTTTTTTCTTTACAATCCACACAAACTTTATTGATTTTAACAAAACCTTTATTTTGGTTTAATAGATCATTCAATACTTTATTAACTATTACTTTCTTTCCAATACCATTAATTCCTTGATAAAGTATATTGAGATTAAACTCATCAGAAATCGAATCATTTAAAATCGAAAAGAGGGAATTTTCTTCTTTTTTTCTATATAATAGGTGGGGGGGGATATAATCTGGGTCAAATAGAGCTTTAGGCCCTACATAATATTTATTTACATTGGATCTTGCAATCATATTTTAAACCTTTATTTAAATTGATTTTAATCACAAGTATTTAAACCCCCCCCAGAGAGGTGACTAAAAGTAAAATTAAACTATATTTTTTTAAAAAAAATTGAGGATTTAATTGCTAATAGGATTAAAATTATAATAAAAGACAAATGTAAAAATTATAAATTTTAAATTTTAGTGAAAATTAATCAAAACTCTCTAGTAAATTTTTTAAATTATTTGCTAACAATGGTAAATATTCATATGATTTAATTTTCACTTTCTTATTTAAACAAAGTGCGATTAAATAAAATCTCGTTTTATTTATATCTAATTTTCTAAGAAAGATTATTCCCTCTTTTTGAAACATTGATTGTTTCTCTGGAAATTCTATATTTGTTACAATATCAATTGTATTTATATCCCATTCCTCTAATTTTTCTAATGCTTGAGTTAATCTTGGAGCGATAGCCTCACAAATTTTCTGATAACTTTCATTTGTGGTTCTACTAGCAATTATAAAGCAATTCTGATCTAGTAGAAGCATAGAACTATTGTAAGTTTTACTCATATATTCTTTCAATAAGGCTTCAAACATTTTAGATTTATGTGTTGCGTAAAAAACACCATCAGAAAAAGCCTTCAATAAGCTTGGTTCATCATATATTGAAGTTTTAAAAATAGAAAATTTAACTTCCTTAATGGCAGATGAAATTATATTTTCTAGGTAATTGATATGATCTAAAGTTTCTTTTTTA
>CAYNEU010000334.1:0-2265 GCA_964396275.1 uncultured archaeon
TATCACTTTGTTTTCCATATATGATTCTGTTGTGATTAAATCTGGTTTTACTCTATATATATAGAACACAATTAAAGCAGAAATGATAGCTTCCCCAATACCTATCAACATGTGCCAGTAAACCATTGCAGGGATGGCAATACCTAGTGGAACTGCTCCTGCAAGACCTAATTCAATTCCACACATTAGAGAAGCCAAGATGATAGCAATATAGGAACCAATGGCAGTAGCAATTGTAACTTTCATTTCCTTTTTAATAGATGTTTTATTTAGAATTTTTACTATAAATACTACAATATAAAATCCAATAAATCCACTAATTATTCCCATATTGAAAGTGTTTGCTCCTAATGCTAGAATGCCTCCATCTCCGAATAAGCTTTGTACAACTAATACCAAAAAAAGTATAATTACTGAAGCCCATGGTCCTAATATAACAGCTACTAAGGTACCTCCAATTAAATGGCCAGAAGTGCCACCAGGAACGGGATAATTGACAAACTGAAATGCAAAAATCGTAGCAGCCAAGACACCTATGTAAGGTATTAATTTCTCAGAATCTTCTTTTTCAAAAATTTTTCCCATTTTAAAATATCCTAAAATCATTACTATAATTGCAACAATCCATAGGATAATTAGAGTTGCAGGATTAAGTAATCCATCTGGTATATGCATTTTTAAAATATTAAGGTTAATTTTTTTTATAATGAATAATTAAAATGTTACTATATTATAAAAGAGTATGAAAAATATAAAATATTCCTTTTTAAAAAAAAAGGATGAATTTTATAATAAGTTAAATAGCTGATAAATTCTTGAGAACAACCTTACCTTTTAGGCATGAGAATGAAAAGATTTATTTAAAGAAGATTAATCCCTTAATTCGCTTAATTTTACCATTTATTTTAGTAGTACCTTTTCTTGTTATAGAAGATTTTTATCTTCTATTTACAATTTTATTTGTTTCTTTAATTACTGATTTAATACTTCGGTTAAATATTATAAAAATTCTTACAAGATTGAAAGTGGTTATCCCTTTTGTTTTTTTAATTACCATATTTATTCCATTTTATGTTGGGGAGACTGTGATATATATGTTCAATGTTGGAATTCCAATAATAATCTATAAAGAAGGGTTATATCTAGCTTCTCTTATTTTTTTAAGAGTTTTTGGAGCTCTATTCATATTTATGTCATTTTTTTCGACTTTAACTTACTCAGAATTTATAGATGCCTTAACCAAATTACGATTACCGTCAGTTTTGGTAGGATCTTTAATAATAATGTTACATTATATTCCAATCCTAGCAGGATCTAATAAAAAGATACTAGAAGCACAAGAAATGAGAGGAAAAAAAATTACATCTTATTGGCAAAAATTAAAGGCTCACGCGTATATTATGGGTAAGGGTATTGTAATGAATATGGAAAGAAGTGAAAGATTATATGAAAGTCTAAAAATGCGAGGTTTTTCTGGTAAAATTACATTTGCTCCAAAAAAAATAAAAATGATTGATGTGGTACTATTAGCATTATTCTCATTAATGGTTATTAGTTTTATTTTTATTATAAATTTAAAATCAATTTATCAAGGTGTTTTTACATTAATTTTGCCGTAGAAGTAAAAGATCTCAATTTTCGCTATAATTCGGGGTTTAATATTCAAGATATATCATTTAAATTAGAGGAAAAAGTCATTTGTGGACTTACTGGAAATAATGGTTCAGGAAAAACAACTTTGTTAAGATTATTAGTCGGATTATTAAAGCCACAATCAGGAAAAATCAAGATTTTTAATAATACACTTACAAGAGATAAACAAGAATTATGGGAGATTAGAAAATCAATTGGTTTTTTATTCCAAAATCCTGATGACCAACTATTTGCTCCTACTATTGAAGAGGACATTAGCTTTGGAGCAAGGAACTTAAAACTTAATGAGGAAGAAGTCAAAGATCGGGTCAATTGGGCTTTAAAGGCTGTTGGTTTATCAGAATTTAAAGCATACTCACCATTTAATCTTTCGTGGGGTCAAAGAAAAAGAGCAGCTTTAGCTGGTTTGCTCGCAATGAAACCTAAATTGCTAATTTTGGATGAACCGTTCGCAAATCTTGATTTTAAATCAATTTACAATCATCTTAAAATTTTAGAAAAACTAAGAAAAGAAAATGAAATAACGATATTCTTCACGTCTCATAATTTGTTTTTCGTTGAGTATTGGGCTGAAAAACTTATTGTCCTTGATAGTGGCCGGATTATATTTAA
>CAYNEU010000335.1:0-2785 GCA_964396275.1 uncultured archaeon
GGTGGAAGCTCTATTGCCCAGAATGGTATAACTTTTATAGGTAATATCCCCACTGAGGAAGTCTATACAATGCCACATAAAGATAAAGTTGAGGGTGTAGTGAGTACTTCTAAACCGGTATACTATGGTGGATATACTGTAGAAAATTGCCGTTTCACATTCTCCAAAGGGAGAATAATTGAAGCTACAGCAGATAAGGGAGAAAAATTCTTACTTAACACACTTAAAACAGATGAAGGGGCAAGTAGATTAGGAGAGATTGCATTAGTGCCACATAGTTCTCCTATATCACAGACTGGATTACTTTTCTATAGCATGTTAATTGATGAAAATGCTTCAAGTCATATCGCTTTAGGCCAAGCTTATAGAGATTCATTGAAAAATGGTAAAAATTTAACAGATGAAGAATTCATGGCGGTTGGGGGTAATAATAGTCTTATCCATCTTGATTTTATGATTGGTTCAGGAGAAATGAGTATAGATGGAATATTAGAAGATCAAACTGAAGAATCAGTAATGCGAAATGGAGAATGGGCTTTTGAGGTATAAAATTTTAACTCCAGAAATTTTAATTATCAAATGTCAAATGTGATAACACTAAGGACAATTGAATGGCAGATAAACACTTTTTAGGACTTCGAATAAAAGTTTAATTATAGTTTGGTTAAATTTATTTATTATTTTTTAATTTTTGATATTTAGCTTTATTAAACGATTTATAATCAAGATATTTTCTTAATTAGGTTTTTGTTAATAAAATAAAAAGAGATTATATTTCGGGAATTAATTTTAAGAGAGTAGCAACAGCGCTGCCTTTATCATTAATCCGATTTAGGTCATCTATTAAATTCAATCTTTTCAATTTTTCTATAATTTGATCGATGTCTGTTGAAATGGTGATGTTAGCTTTTTTCAAATATTTTGTGATGCTCATTATATCATTGTTCCCATCGAAAATGGAAAAAAGCACATTTCTATCATCAACGTTCATATGTTTTATATATCTTCTAAAATCTTCAATTAAGTAGTTAGTTCGTGGATTTATAGCAAAGACAATTTTATCCTGTTTCATCTTTTGTATACTTTCAAATGATTTGATCTCTTCTATCCCTTTTGTTTTAAGATGATTAATTAAATCTCTCAAATAGAAATTAGATTCGAATTCATCTCCCCTAGCAATAATAATTATTTTCTTATCGATATTTTTTGATGTTGAAGCTTTCATATACTCATCTACTTTTGTTTCAATAACCTGATGTGGGTATAAGAGATCTGCTTCAAATACCTCCTCAATCATCTTAGTGACAGCAATATCATCAAAAATCTCTCCAACAAAATGCTTCAATTCCATTTCATAAACTTCTTCGAAAATAACTCTAAATTTTCTAAGCTTTACTTTCAAGGATTCATTAGGACGTTTTAAAAGAAGTAGGGCGACTTTTATATATTCTCCCTCACTAATTATTATTTTAAATTGACGATATGATAGTTCTTCTAAACCTCCCTCTCCTTCCTGAATCTTTTTCCCAATCTCTGTTCCGAAAGTAGATATTGCGCTCAAAAATCCAGAGACAAGAGATTCATCAATTGGAACATCAGCTAGACTTTTACTAAAACAAGGTACTCCTCCATCTGCAGTCAAAACGATTATATATTGAACATTTTCTACATCTGCTAGTTTTTGATATAACATTTTTAAGGATTCTATTCGTCTCCTTCTTCTAGGTACAAAAACAGTACGATAAATTATGAGTGTAGTAGCAACTATTATACCTATAGCTAATAATATATAGGGTAAATAATCTAGAAAAATGATAAACTCGTTAACCACTCTGATTAAATCAGAAGTTAAAATAGCAGCTTCATAATAACTTTCGGCAAAAAATTGGACTTGTATTCTATAATTATTTCCTAATGGAAGATTAAGGCTTCCTACAGCAATTCCATTTTCACAAATAGCAGTATAATTGGATATTTCATTTCCATTATTATCTAAAATTTGAAATAATATTAATAACCCATCCAGTGGTTCTCCTAATTCATTTTTAACTGATATATGAAGAGAGTAAGATCCATGCATATACTGAGTTCTTATTGTATCCGTGAACTCAAGCAAGACTATTGATTTTGGGTTGATAAATAGACTATAATTTAAACCATAGCCTTCGATACGATTAGTACCTTCGAAAAGAATAGAGCAATTTAAATTACCTATGAAGGAGTCAGCAATATGATAGGGATAAATTAATGTATCATTTAACGAAATAAATGCTGTGTAGCTCTCTATTGTTCCTTCATACTTAAAAATAAAAAGCACAGGTAGATTTTGCAAAGTAATGGAGGTATTTTCACAGTAAAACTGCATATCAAAACTGATTGTCTGACCATGACGAATTAAGCTAGGCAAGGGCTCTACTGTGAAGTTAGAAATCCATTTTGGCTCGATTAAATCAATCCTTGAAGTTATATTATATGATAAAGTGGTTGATCCAAGATACTCGAAATATACAGTAATATTATCATTTCCATCCTCAATTTCTGCTATATTATATTCACATTCTCCATCTTTATCAGTGTAGAGTAAAAAAGTGATAAATGGATTAGAGAAATCATCATTATAATAAGCTGAAAATAGAATTACTTTATTTTGGATTGTTTCTTCAATATCACTTATATTTAATCTTAAGCTATACTTTGCTGAATATCCAACTCTTACAATATTTGGAAAATTATAAATTTCCATTCGGATAGGTAATTTGCCGTAGATTGTCTTTGTAACACTGTT
>CAYNEU010000336.1:0-2901 GCA_964396275.1 uncultured archaeon
TTCTCTCTTTTTAAATATGTCAGGCTTTAATTTTTCCTCATTAATAAGTTAGTACTAAATATTTAGCTTATGTGATACTATTTACAAATAGTCAGGCTGGAATTAAATTAGTATGGTAGAGAACCGATGAAAGATGTCTCTAGAAAAGTTGAATTAATGGCTCCGTTAAAAAATTATAAATCTTTGAATGCTGTATTGGGTAAAACTGATGCAGTATATTTCGGTGTTGAGTCGCTTAATATGAGAATGTATAGCGATAATTTTAAACTTGGAGAGTTGAATAATATTGTTAAAACTTGCCATGATAATAATACGCATGCGTATCTCACAACAAATATAATTATTTATGAAAATGAATTCCCACTTTTAGATAAAATATTGGATAAAGCTGTAGAGGCAGAAATTGATGCTGTAATAATCCATGATATTGGTGCTATTCAACTAGTAAAAGAAAAGGGTTTAAATTTTCACATATCTACTCAAGCAAATATTTCTAATTCTCGAACTGCAACATTTTATGAATCCTTAGGAGCACAAAGATTAATTCTTGCAAGAGAATTATCACTCCAACAAATTGAAGATATTAAAAAGGAACTGAGTAAAACTGAAATTGAAACCTTTATTCACGGTGCTCAGTGTACTTCAATTTCAGGCCGATGTTATTTTTCTGCGGAAATTTGTCAATCCCAAGATTATTCAGCAAATAGAGGGAAATGCATTCAACCATGTAGAAGAAAATGGCGAGTATATGATGACCAAAATAATGAGTTGCTATATGATGGCGTTTTCTTTATTAACGCTAAAGATCTCTGTATGATTGAACATATTCCAAAATTAATCGAAGCTCAAATAGATGCTTTTAAAATTGAAGGTCGAATGAGAGATCCTATCTATATTGAAGAGACAACTTCATGTTATAGAGAAGCTATTGATGCGTATTATGAAAATACTTTTACGCAAGATAAAATTAAAGATTGGCTAAAACGCTTAAATAAAGTATATAATCGAGGTTTCTCAACGGGTTTTTATTTTGGATTGCCAAAAGGAAGTGAAATTCAAAGAGAATTTGATGGGAATATCTCAAATTATAAAAAAATTGAGATTGGGAAGGTCCTAAATTACTTTCCTGAAAAAAATGCTGCGAAGATTCTTTTAACATCAGGAAATCTTAAGTTGAAGGATGAAATTTTTATTATTGGTACGCATACAGAAACGTATTTGAGACAAGAAGTTAACTCTATTCAAATTAAGCAAAAGAAGAATCTAACTGAAACTCCTTTTATATCATCAAAAAAGGATCGTATAACTGTTGGTATCATCGTTGATAAGCCCGTTAAGAAAAATGACAAAATTTTCAAATTACAGAAGGAATAGAATTTAAAAATAACAATATTATTCTGCTAAAAACGAGATCTAAAAAAAATTAAATTTATTTTGAAAAATAAGGAAATTCTAATCCCAAGTAGCCTTCTTTACTTCATTATCATCGTCTTCTGTATGAATTCGTTTTAGATCTATGTCTTGATAACCTGGGAGAACACTAAGCATCCTTCTCATAGCAAACTTAACGTCTTTAGCTGATGCGATAAATCTTCCAACTATTAAAATATCTGCTCCCTGTTCTATTGCAAATGTTGCAGTTGAGGGTTCAATTCCTCCAGCAACCGCAACCAGTACTCTATCCTTTCCCGAAGCTTTCTTTTTACTTGCGTACAATTCTTTAATTTTCGGAACTAATGACCATCTCTGTCGTTGTTGAACATCAGGTGATTTGTCTCCTGCAGATTGCTCAACATCGATACCTCTATGAATTATCACGACATCTGGTATTTGTTTTAAGGAACTTAACTTTTCAATAGGATTTTGAACTTCCATTGTATCAACAAATGCATGAATTCCGAGTCTTTGTGCTTCCATAATAAATTTATCAAGTGAGGCAGTAGCAGCTAAACCACTTGCTACAACTCCGTCGGCTGTCGCGTCAAAAGCAAAATCAACTTCTAATTTTCCAACATCCAAAGTCTTTAAATCAGCAACAATAAATTTTTCTTTCGCAACATCACGAATTTGTTTAATTGACTCAACACCATATTTCTTGAGAAATGGTGTTCCAACTTCTAAAATTATACGATCACTTTTTGGTAAGTCCTTAACAACTTTAATTTGCTTTTCCAAGGCAGGATGATCTAATGCTACTTGTATGTATGGGGGACGCCAGAGTCTAGGAACCCGAATTCCCGCAACTGGGTGTTTAGCACGGTCTTTATCATAGAATATTTTTTCAATTGGAGGATAATTCTTAAGAGCTCTCTGAATTGCTAGTTTTGTAGCACCATAATTAAATTGATAGATTTTTCGGTAATCTGTAGCGTCAGGATGTATAAATACACTCACAATTATTACCCACTCATCCAATTTATTCATAGGGATTAACCCTTCTTCTACGGCATCAGCAATACCTTTCGCCACTGCTGCCTGAGCAGGACCAAATATTTTGTTAGCATCTTCCATATCTGTTACAGTGACCTTAGGAACGATTAAAGAGACGGGTTTGGACAAGAGGTTAGGTCTGATGGCAGCTAACAATCCTCCATGCCCTTTTGAGGGCGTACTTAACGCATTTGCGAAAGAAATTCCTACAGGCCCATCTTTTGAGCCAACTATTAAATCCACATGAGCTAAGTTAGGCGCTTCTCCAATTAGTGCTTCTCCGATAAAATATTCATTTTTAGCCATACGCTTTTCCTTTTTTAATTATATAATTGTTCTTTTTATAATCTTGTAGAGTTTTTTTATTTATACTAGTGTGTTTTATAGATAACATAAAAAAATTGCGTATCTACATTATTCTAGAGTTAATACTCTATTAATAAAATTATCCTTGATTGAAAATCATAAAAG
>CAYNEU010000337.1:0-1852 GCA_964396275.1 uncultured archaeon
TAATATTAAATTTAATGTAATGCCCTGATGTCTGAAACTCATAATCAGGCAATTCTTTAATAACAACGATTGTATTTGAAAGAGAGTAAACCGTAAAACTAGATTGAATTGATGTCTCACTACCATCAGTACTATTAGCCCAGATTCTAATAATGTGTTCACTTACATTATAGCCATCTATCGAGAGATTGAAATAGTGCCCACTATGATTGTATTTTCCTGTCCAATTAAGTGCATCATCAATATAGAACATAACTGCATCTGGAAAGGAAGCATTTATACAAAACAAGATCTTATTTCCAACAGTCTGAAATTCATAATTTGGAAGATCGAGAATGTTAATTTCTATAAAGGAGTGACTAAATACACTAAACTGAACGGAACTTGTTGATTCTTTTCTATCTGAAGCGTTTGCCCAGATTAACAATGTATGAGTTCCGACGTCATACTCATCAATTGAGCAATTCATTGTAAGATTATTAATATAATTGTCTTCTTCTATTAGTTCTTCATCAATAAACACTTTATAGGTATCTGGATAAAAAGAGCTTATGCTAAAATTTACATAATTCCCTATTGTATCAAAAATGTAGTTATCAACTGAGTAGATAGTTATAATAGTTTCAGAATTGGAAAAAACCGTAAAACTAGTATATACTATACACTCAATCTCATCCAGACCTATTGCCCAGATAGTAATATTATGAAATCCTACAGTATATCCATCTATCGAAAATTGAAAGATTTGGCCATCATAATATATCCCTGAGTTTATTTCAATATTATCAATGGAGAAATTATAATGATCTGGGTATTGGGAAGCTATGTGGAATATGATGTTATTTCCTGAAGTCATGAACTCATAATCGTTAAGCTGATCAATAGTTATAATAGTACTTGAGTCTGAATAAACCGAGAATGTAGCAAATATTTCCCCATAATGCCCGTCTAGAGCTGTAGCGTTAATCTTTATGTTATAATCTTTAATTTCATCGGCAAATTCATCTAAGGAATATACAAATGTCTCGCTATTTTGATCAAATATTCCCGAATCTACAAGAGTTCCATCAACCCAATACCAATAAGTTCCATTATAGCTAGCTTCTATATGAAATGTTATATTATTCCCGATTGACAGAAATTTGCAATTTTCTAAAGAAGTTATATTAATGATCGTGCTTGAATCGGAGTATACACTAAAAGTTGATACACCCTCTCCATAACTCCCATCCAGAGCTGTCGCATTTATTTTAACTGTATAATTCTTAATTTTTGTTGCAAACCCATCCAATGAATATACAAACACATCTCCGTTTGGATTAAAAACATCTGAATCCATTAAAATGCCATCAACCCAATACCAGAATATTCCACTATATTTTGCATTAATAGTGAATGTAATATTATTTCCGGTAGAGAGATATTTATAACTTTCAAGATGATCGATATTTACATTCGTCATAGAATTATCAAGATCATTTACGACCATCTCAGCAACCCATAATAATACTTCTTGATGTATTTGGTCTTTATCATTAGTCAAGTAATATTCTTTATACTCTTCAGAGTAAATATCTCCAATAAGTTGATAAATGAGATCATAATCAAGCGGTATAATTTCTTCTATAAGTTTTGAGATTTTATAGGCATAATACACGCTTTTAATATTTGAATAATCGATATGATTGAATACAAAATTCTTCATCCTAATAACCATACCGTTTCCGTAACCTGCAAATTTCAGACCACAGGTACAAATTTGTGTGTGAATTTTGTCACACAAGTTTACGTGTCTCTTCCTCATTACACTTTTGCCAAAAGTCTATAAATTTATTTGGATATTCATTTATAT
>CAYNEU010000338.1:0-2110 GCA_964396275.1 uncultured archaeon
CATTGCTCTCTCTCCTTGAAGTATATTTATAGTAACCGCAGGTTGATTATCTGCTGCTGTACTAAATACTTGACTTTTCTCTGTAGGAATTGTGCTATTCCGTTCAATTAATTTAGTGAACACACCGCCTAATGTTTCAACCCCTAATGATAATGGAGTTACATCGAGAAGCAGTAAATCTTCCACATCTCCTGCGATTACACCCCCTTGTATTGCTGCTCCAATAGCAACACATTCCATTGGATCAACTGAATGTTCAGGTTCTTTTCCGCCAAAAAATTTCTTGAATCTTTGTTGGACAGACGGCATTCTTGTGGGTCCCCCCACTAAAATAACTTTATCAATATTAATAGCAGATAATTTCGCATCTGAGGTTGCTCTTTGCATAATTGGATCGAGTCGCTTAAGAGTCGGTTCGATTAAAGATTCTAATTTTGCTCTTGTGAGTTCCATAGTTAAATGAACGGGATTTCCTCCTTTCTGTGAAATATATGGCAGATTGATTGTAGTACTCAATGCTGTGGATAATTCTATTTTTGCTTTTTCACCTGCGTCTTTGATTCTAATCCACGCCTTGCTATCTCCCTTTAAATCGATTCCTTCTTTCTTTTTAAACTCTTCAGTCACCCAATCAATTATCTGATTATCCATGTCAGTACCACCGAGTTGTGTATCACCCGCAGTAGATAATACTTCAACAACACCCTCTCCGTATTCCATAATAGTTATATCAAAAGTCCCGCCTCCAAGATCAAGCACGCATATTTTCATCAACTTATCCTTAGTATCTTTATCTAAACCATAAGCCAAACAAGCTGCTGTGGGTTCATTGATCATTCTTACAACTTCTAAGCCAGCAATTTCGCCTGCGTTTTTTGTAGCAGTTCGCTGAGCGTCATTAAAATAAGCAGGAACAGTAATTACAGCCTTAGTCACTTCTTCACCTAAATAAGCAGAAGCGTCAGTTTTGATTTTTTTAAGTATCATAGCGCTTATTTCCTCGGGGGAAAATTCTTGCCACTTATCTCCTACTTTTAATTTTGCTTTGTATGTTGTTCCCATTTTACGTTTAATAGCGGTAATCGTCCCATCTGGATTTGAAACAGCTTGTCGGCGAGCAGGTTCACCCACTATTTTACGTCCAGTCTCGTCAAAAGCCACATAAGATGGAAAAGCCTTACCCCCAAGAGTTCTGCCCTCTGCAGCGGGTACTATTTCTGGTTTACCGGTCCCAGTGAGAACTGCACATGCACTATTTGATGTTCCCAAGTCTATTCCGATTATTTTCTCTTTCCTTTTTGGTTTTTCAGTTTTTTCTTCACTCATAGTAATCTCATCTTATTTTCTTGGATTTATTTGTATTTATAATATTAATTTTGAATGATTTTTTAGAATATAATAATTTAATTATTTTAAAATGCAAATTTACTATTGTTAGGTAATTTAAATACAATTAAAAATTTTATTTATAAAGATCTCTAAGTCATAAAATTAAAAAAAGTTTATCGATTTTAAAACATATATACATAATTCAATACAATTAATTGTGAATTAAAGGGGAACTGGTATGGCAGACAGTAATGACAATGATTTAAAAGAAGGGGTTGAACAAGACATATCTTCTGACATTAAGTCAGCAGAAGAGCAGGAAAATATCAAAAGTGAGATATCTACTGAAGAAGTAAAAAGATTAGAAGAAAAAGAGCATTATGAATTAGATTATTTTTCTAAAGAAGATTTAGTCAAGGAAAAGGAAAATCTTGAAAAACAATTAAAAGAATTAAAAGAAAAGACTGAGAAATTACAGAAAGAGACTGGTGAGTCTAAGAATAAAATCATGCATCTGCAAGCTGAATTTGAAAATGCGCAAAAAAGATGGGATAAAAATCGACAGAATCTGAGAATTGAATATACTGCTTCAGTTTTAAAAAATTTTCTACCTTTATATGACTCATTCAAAAAAGCTCTTGAGAGTGCGAACGAAGCGGAAAAAAAAATCATTGATGGGTTTTACACCCAATTTATGAATACATTCAAATCCTATGGCGCTGAGCCAATAAAAGTTGAAATCAACGATGAATTCGATTATAATATACATGAAGCATTGACT
>CAYNEU010000339.1:0-6983 GCA_964396275.1 uncultured archaeon
AAAAATCCCGCTAACAAATCTCTATCAACGTCAGAACTTCCATAATTCCTGAATAACAGTGATTTACCGTCTCTAGTTAATACATTTATATATTGAATCATTTTGAGGATAAATCTTATTTCACTATTACTAAATATTTACTATAAAAAATAAAATTAACATAAATTTTTGTTTTTAAGAGGAACGAATGCAAAAAAATTTATATAGAGATTTTTAGAAAAAAGAAATTTATAATATTTTTTATTCTTAAGAAATTTTTTATAAGAGCATTATGATTAATTAAATAAGAATTTTAATATGAAAAATAATTCTTGAAAGAATTAGCTCTTTCTAACTAGAGCAATCTCTTCATAATCATATTAAAAAGAGGAAAATCAATGGAAGATAAAGATGATTTAATTAAAGAAAATACAGTTAAATTTATTAAAGAAGCTAATGAGAAAATAGATAAATTTGCATCAATTCTTGAAAAATTTGGACTTGATATTATAACCAAGATGGGACAAACCAATTTAAAAATCACTATGCTAACTGATAAAATCAATGAGTTGAGTAAAGCAACACTCGATATTAAATCTTTAACGCCTCAATTAAAAAATGTTATTGAAAATCAAAAAATCTTAGAAGCAGAACTTGATTTAATTAGGTCATTGATTCAAAGATCAGAGATATCACTTCACTCAAAAGAAGATAAAAGTGAAGAAGTAGATAGGGACGCATCTGCAACTGATAAAAAAGAATTAATTATTGAACAATTCAATACTCTAAAAAATGAAATTGATGATATTAAGGAACCTGAAGTAGTAATTGAACAACTCGAGAATATAAAAGAAGATATATTTATCTTTAAAGGAGGTCATAGAATTCTGTATGAAATCTCACAATTTGGAAAGATGTTAATTGGTCAAGAAGATCTCTCCGATGATATCAAAGATTCATTAAAAGAAAAGATCGTATTTTGGATAAATAAACTCTAACATCATATAAATCAAAATTTAAGTATATATCCTTAATAGTCATTTTTATAATAACAATCTTTTAAAAGCTAATTACAATGTTAGAGAGAATTAAGGAGAAGTAGTAATATAGAAAAAAAATAAATGAAATCAATTGAATTATAGCTTCTCTTTATTCTCTCTTCTGAAAAGAGGTAAATAGTGATCAAATTCGTTATTGAATTTTAAATTACTATATATTTAAATCCCACGGTTTATAAGAGTAAAACAAAGATTAATAATGATATAAAAGTAGATTATGAAAAATGTACTTATTCTTCCAATTTTGAATGTAAGGTAAGTTTAGCCATCTTCTCAAAAATTAATTTAACATTTTTTCCTGTTAATGCTGAAGTCTCGAAAAATGGCGCATCAATTTTTTCACTTAGATGCTCTGCCATGGGTAATATGATCTTTCGTTCTTCATTCAAATCTATTTTATTACCAATTAATAAACGTGGAATTCCCGAAAGTCCATATTTAACTGCAGTTGAAAACCAATTATTTATATTTGAGAAAGAGCTTGAGCGGGTTAAATCATAAACTAACATCATTCCATCAGCACCGTTGAAATATGGCCGATGTAACATATAAAATTGAGGTTGACCCGCTATATCCCAAATCATTAGATTAATTTTTGTATCCTTACCCATATCGTCTTTTATTGTGACTGGTTCTTTCGTAATGTTAACACCTACGGTTGGTATATACTCATAATTGAATTTTTCACCACAGAAATTTGTTAAAAGGCTGGTTTTACCAACTGCAGGGTCCCCGATCACAATTATCTTAAAGATCATCTCTGTACGTCCATGAAATACTAATTGTCCTTCTTTCTTATCATCTGTCATGATTTTTCTCAAGTATCTTTTTGAAATTTTTCAATTTTTAATTTAATTAATTAATGAGTTTCGAATATAAAAATTTTAATTATTCTATTCTAAGTTGAATTCGTTTTTTTATTTCAAATCTTGAAGTTTTATTTTGTTCACGGGAGATAAAAAAAATTTCACTCAAAAAAAATTTAATTATTTTCCATCTATCCACTAAATTTTTAGTAATCTCTAAGAGATTATTTTTACCCTTAATTTGACCTACACTTAAATGCGGGTTAAAACCATTCTTATAATTATTCACATCATTACAGTCGGGTATTAGTTTAAGAATTTTAGTCTGTAAATCTTGAATTTTATCAAATGGCTCTGGTTTAATCCATAATGTATAGCTTTGACGCCCATGATTAAAGTAGTGAAATTCTTGAAGAGTGACTTCGAATGCGGGAACTATTTTACATACTTCTGAAAATTTCTTTTCCAGTGCCATATATTCATTTTCAGGTCTGAATGGATAGAGTAAAGTTATGTGAGGCATCCATCTATTAACATTTCGGTCATAAATTTTGCGGATTTCTTGGATTGGTGCCCAACTTTTTTGTGGAGGGATAATTACAACAGCAGAGGTGTAAACTTTATTCATCATTCTTACATAAAAAATAAATTATGTTTCATCTCATAAAATACTAAATTTTAATTTTCTTAAATTTTTTTTTTTAACTAATGAAGATAAAACAAAGACATTTCATACGAAAATCCGAATTGAAACCCTTGAAAGACGAAATCTTAAAGCAATATGATGAAAAGTTCGTTAATCAAATATTTCCTAAAAAATGCAACATAGAAGTCATTCAAACAGAAGCAGGAGACACATTATACGCAATAAACAATGTGTTAAAACTCTTTAAATCTAAGGATGGATATATTCCAGTCTTAACATTATTATTGAATAATCAAGTGGATTTGAAGACCATAGTTGTTGATTTTGGAGCTATTCGACATGTTGCAAATGGTGCTGATGTAATGCGACCAGGCATAACCAAAATAGATCCTAGTATCAAAAAAGGAGATATCGTAGCGATTATAGAAGAAACTAAAAGTAGAGCTTTAGCTATTGGAAAAGCAATGTTTGATGCTCCTGAAATGGAAATTAAAAGCTCTGGAAAAGTTATAAGGAATCTTCACACAATCCAAGATTCTGTTTGGGAATTTGAGAAACAGTTTAAGTAAATTCTGCTTTTAAAATTGATCCAAGTAGAATTTTTTCTGATTCTACTAATTCATTTATTGGATAACTTTCTTTTTCATAAGAGTCTAACAGATCTCCACACTCTTTAAATCTGCATAAATTGATAATTATTTTTAAGCCCTCTTCTATAAGTTCTTTATTAACAAATTCATCTGAAACTCGCATTAATTTAATTATTGAGTGAGCCTTCCATAATTCATTCTCATAAATTTGATTGTCCATACCTAGAAATTCTTCGAAAATTTCTGTAAAGAACTCAATTTCAGCGATCATATTTAGCTTATACCACCTCAATCCTTATGTGATGAAAAATACACACTTCTCCCTTGCTTCTGCAATTATATATTTATCGATTAATATATTTTAATCCAATCATTTCAGATGTTTTCCGTTATGATAATACTAACTAATATTTACTTGACTTTTTTGTATGTTAGCAATCACAATTATCCGAAATTATAAGATTAATCTAATATACATACAATTAAAACTCAAATAATATCTACGTATCTTTATTTAGTTTATATTAAGTTGTGAGTTAAAGATCTTATGAGCGAACAAGAATTTATTCTATATGAAGTGAAAGGGCGTATTGCTACAATTACAATAAACAGACCAGATAAGGCGAATGCGTGCAATGTTCCTATGTTAAAATTAATATATGAAAGTTTAATTAATGCTGACAGAGATGAGAACGTTAAGTGTATTTTGATTAAGAGTACTGGGCAGAGATTTTTCTCAGCAGGGTATGATCTTAAAGAAATACAAGGTTCTCCCGAAAAAGTAGCACAAATAACTGAATGGGGTAGAAAGGTCAATGAAACTATTGTTCTTATGAAAAAACTAGTAATTACACAGATTCAAGGCATTGCTATAGGATTTGGAGTAATGGTGATTATGGCTTCTGATTTAAGGATTTTTGCTGATAGACCTATAGATGAATTATATTTGAGATTGCCAGAACTCGCAATTTCAGCTTTTCCCCAGACTGGAGCGACTCTTTTACCTCTTTTGGGACTAGGTTTAACTTATGCTAAAAACCTCCTTTTCACTACCGATAAATTTGGTATAGAAGAACTAAGGAATGTTAATTTTCCTACAAAAATTTTCCCACTCGATCAACTTGATACTGAAACTCTTAATTTTGTGAAACAAATAGTTAAATATCAGACAGAGTTCATCTTTTTTACAAAATCTATGTTAAAAATTATGAATAAGTCTTACATAAAATCATGCTTTGATTTAGAAGATGAGTGTGGAAAAGCCGCTTATGACCCAAAGAAAAAAACCATGAAAGAACTCGACGAATTTATTCAGGGATTACATGAAAAATATCCCTAATTTTTTTTTTAATAAAAATATCCAATTGAAATCAACCCCAAGTAAAATAATTTTAGTAAATAGTTCTGGGTTTTTTACTTAATGATTTATAAGTGTTTTTGGAAACTATGTTTCTTGTGGAGTATAAAGTTAAAGTCTTATAATATGTAGGTGATATGTTCCTTGGATATTACTTTATATTATATTTGACTGGAATTTTATATTACTCGGGACTATATGTCGATGGTCATAACGAGCATATTGATAAACATATCTCGATGACTCATCATAAATAAAAAAAAGAGGTTGTGTGTGTAAAGTTGAGTATGTATAGATCATATTTATTGAAAAATAATTTCTGGGCGAAAAAAGGTAATGAAAAAATTCCTGATGCAGAAAAAGTATTTATTAAACATTCTGAGGGTGTAGGAGGAATATATGCAATTATTGAAAACGATAAAAAAGGCGTTAAGATTATAAATGATGGTAGGGAATTTTTCTTTAATAATTTTGATAAACTTGATTCTTTTTTGACTCGTCTTCAACAGCGAAAAGATGACTTTATGAAAATACTTAGAAGAAAGGATATTTCGCAGAAATTACGAATGTTAGATATTTAAATTTTTTTAATTAATTTCTACTTTTTTAATTAATATAGAATAATATTAATTTAGGTTATTTTATATTAAGATTTATAAATCGGTTGAAGTCCTGTTTGAAAATGTCTCAGACGTAAATCCGCGCCCCGAGAAATTCTAACTTTAGGAATTTTTTCTTTATTATGGTAAAGTTCAGTAATTGCTGCTACAGCATAATCTATATGCGAAGCACTATACACATTTCGAGGCATTGCAAAACGGACTAAATTCAAAATCCCTTTTTGTTGTTCAGGTGTTTTTTTATCCCACTCAAACGCGAAAGGACCTAATTCAACGGATCGTATACCATAGTGTTTTAGAAGTTCGATAGTAAAACCAACACCTCCAAAATCATCGATCTTCATATCTGTTCCCTCAAAAAATTTGTCCATATTAAGGTATACAGCATGACCACCAGCAGGAAGAATGACAGGAATATCATTCTTTGCGAGCTTTCGTGCAAATTCTCTTACTTGATTTTTTCGTTCATTTAAGTAAGGTTGTTTTATAACCTCATAAAGCCCTGCAGCTAAAGCCATTATATCTCGACCACTCATTCCACCGTATGAATCATTTCCGAAAGTTAATATCTGTCTTTCTTTCAGTCTAATTCCAATATCTCCATTTAGGGAAAAATTTTTATGAAAAAGTCCTTTATCTCTAAAGAAAAGTCCGCCACCCATGTTAGCTAGGCCATCTTTCTTGAAACTTATAGTAAAACCATCAACATAAGAAAACATTTCTTGCACAATACTTTGGATTGAGTGATTTTTGTATCCTTCTTCAAATTCCTTTATAAAATTAGCATTTTCACTAAAGCGACAGGCATCGAAGAAAAAAGGAATATTATACTTTTTAGAGATTTTATGAACCGATTTTATATTTTTCATTGAGACTGGTTGACCCGCTGCTATATTGTTTGTTATTGTAACATAAATTAATGGAATTGATTCGACATTTTTATCTTGAATTAGGTTCTCAAGTCCTTCAAGATCCATATTACCTTTAAAGGGATTTCTTTTATCCATTTCATCATAAGGAAAATCTTCCATAAGATTTGCTGAAAACAAATTTATAGCATGGATGCCGTTTGTTACTATATTAGCTTCAGTAGTATCAAAGTGTCCATTATTTGGGATATAATAAGTAATATTTTTATTTTTTTTTAAGAGGGGAGCTATCGTTGAGAATAGCAAATATTCCGCACAACGTCCTTGCGGAACAATGAAAGCATTAGGACGGGTTAATTGATGAATACCTCCATTTACAAAACCTCCCTCATATGAAGTTATGTAAAGCTCATCAATGAGTTTTTTTACGTTTGTTTCTCCAGTAAGAATTAAATCTATAGATCTTTTTGGATTATCACCTCGCTCAAATGTGTCTCGAACAGCTTCTAAAAGAACGTAATAACCCTTATTGCGAGCATAAGATTCATCCCCATGAAATAAAGCAGCCCATTGATAATCTGTCATTGTTCCAGAGCCCGAATCAGATAAAAAATCTACAAAAGTTAAATCTGCTGGAAAAGAAAACATACTATATTCAGTTTTTTTGAGTACGTACTCACGCTGTTCCTTTGTAACTTTTTTTATTGTTCTTACTACTAGCGGTTTATTTGCTGGGACTGGAACTCCTAATTCATCTTGTGATTTCAAAATCTTAAACCTATATATATTAAAATTAGAAATTTTATTTTGAGTTTTTCAAAGATACTTGAATTTATAATTATAAATCATTAAAAAATAATATGTAAAGTAGAAACTATGTATTTATGAATTGAAAAATTTAAAATTTATAAGAACTTCAATAATTAATAAAAAAAAGTAGCTTTGGAGATAAAAAAATGGAACTCCCTGATTATATAACAAACAGAATTTGGAAAGATTATTTACCAGAGGGAATTACATTAGAAATTAATATCCCAGAAGACCAGTCCTTAATTAAC
>CAYNEU010000340.1:0-3231 GCA_964396275.1 uncultured archaeon
ATTTATATTAAAATTATTTGAAAAAGTAATAAAGATGAAACTAAAAAATAAGAATGACAATATTAAAACCTTCTTTTTATTAATTCTATTAACCTGTAGATACCTATTCTTTTTTAGGGGCAATCTCACTCACTTCTTAAATTCTCACATTGATTATTCTATAGACCTAATTTAAATTAATATTTAAACAACATTCAATATATATGTTATTAGAATAAAATATAGGATAATAATATCAATATAATATATTAAAATCTTTTTTCTTTTTCAATAAAAAGTAGTATTTTATAGTTTAAATATTTAAAACATGAAAGTGATATCTCAGTGATATCTCAATAAATTTAGGTCTATAAAGCACTTTTTATAAACCCACCATCTACTTGAATAACTGTCCCAGTAATATAACTCGCTCTTTTAGATGCTAAAAATACCACTAAATTTGCTAATTCCTTAGGTTTTCCTAATCGTCCTAATGGTATAGGATTTATCCATGTTTTTTCAACCTCCTCATAAGATTTTCCTGTATTTTTTACTGTTGTATCGATTAATTCTTTCATACGATCAGTAAGCGTTGGTCCGGGACATACAACATTAACTAAAATATTATCCTTTCCATATTCATTAGCAAGAGTTTTGGCAAACCCTACAACTCCCAATCGAGTTGTATTTGATAAAACTAAATTATTTAAGGGTTGTTTAACGGACACAGAAGTAATTGCAATAATCCTGCCTTCTTTTTGATTCTTCATTATCGGAATAACCATATTGGTTATATAAATAAAAGAACGGAGGTTTAAATCAATTGAATTTGACCATTCTTTCTTAGTAATTCTGTCAATAGGTGCTGAAAGGGGGCCACCAGCATTATGCACTAAAATATCAATCCTCCCAAATTCATTCAATGTTTCTTCTACAAGACTTTTTATCTGATCTTCATACATTAAATCAGCTATGATTGTAAAAACTTTATTGTTCGAGACAATTGAATCGGAAGCTTCTACTTTTTTCTTCGCGCGTTTCAAATTATCTTTAGAACGGCTACATATTACAACGTTAACACCCTCCTCATAGAGTCCTTTTGCACATGCTAACCCTAATCCTTTACTTGAAGCTAAAACTAGAGCAACTTTATTTTCTAACCCTAAATTCATTATTTTTTACCTTTCTTATTGTTTAGATCTTGAAATTACATTATTGAATAAAGCACATTTACGATAAAATTGATTACACCTATTACAATTTTCTGCGTTTAAACATGCTTTCGCTTTTGGGCAGATAATGTTATTTTTATCTAGTTTTATCATAACTCTGTGTAATCTCTTTTCGATATTATTTCGCATGAGAATAAACCTTTTTTTAAACTCATTATTTATGCAATTCATTCAAATAATAATATTTTTAATAATATCCCATGGAATCCTAAAAATTTACTCTTCTTATTTTTAAATATTTATTTTTTCCAAATACTGTTAATTTTCTCTATAATTTCTCTTGCTATATTTAGAATCTCCATAATCTCTTCTTTAGAATAAGTAGAAATTGGACCTGGAGGATATATCTCTTCAAAATAAAAACCAGTTAGTCTTCTACTAAAATCAAGATACTTTTGAAAGAAATTATCAAATTTTATAGCTTCTGTGATGAGAACTTCAAGATCATGGATTTTTTTTAATATCCATCCACGAGAAATAAGAAATCCTTTAATATATTTTTCAATAGCTTGATGAATATGAAATAAAATTATATCAAAAAAATCACTGTTTTTGATTAATAACTTTGCTGTCTCTAAATCTCTTTTCCCTCTTTCTAGCCATTCCTCAACTAGGTTATTCTTCATATAGAATAATTCCCGTATTTAATATTTCTTTTATAAAATCATCTTCCATTTTTAGACGCTCATTCAATTCTGCGGGAGAAAAAATTAATGGAGATATCGGAATTTTTCTCTTTGGATTGTAAATTATGCTTTTTACTTGTACAAATCTTTCTACCCTCTTCTCATTAGTATCTTTCAATATTAGGAGATCAATATCACTATCCTCTCTAGGATTACCATGAGCATAAGACCCATATAAAATTATTTTAATTGGCTTATACTCCACTTTTAACTTCTCAACTATTTCTTTTAATAATTCTTCAATTTTCATTTCCATTTTTTTAACAATACTCCAATCTTATGATCAAAATTGATTTTAGATTTTTAAACATATCTGAATAAAACTGGTGATTTTCATAAGGCTATCACTCTATTTGAAAAGATTTTTTAATCTTTTACCTTATTTTTTATTTTCTAAATCTCAGTAAGTTGATATTTTTTATTAAAATTTTTAGCAATTTCATATAAAGCTTTTAAAACTTAATTTCAAATCTAATTTTTCCTAAATTTCCTATGAAAGATTTTAAAAAGATAATTTTATAAATTCAAATAGTTATAATAGTTTTATAGATTGAAGAATATATAATTAAATATAGAATTAAAATACTAAAATTTTGTAGTAAAGGTGTATGAGCATTAGTATTGACACTAAAAGTTTCGACAACATTCTCAGCAAGATTATAAAGAGTGAAAGCGGTATTAAAAAAGTTATTTTGGTTGATAGGACAGGATTAACCATTGCAAGTGTCTCTAAATTCTCATACTTTCCTGCTGATGTTGATGGGATTGGTGCTATTGCGAGCGCTGTATTCTGTGCTAGCGAAGAGCAAGGTAAAAATCTGGAACTAGGTAATCTTGAGATTGTAACATCAGAATTTGGTGGAGGTAAGATTTTTGCATCAAGTTGTGGCCCTAAGGGAGTACTTACACTTATCTCAGATCCAGATATTAATATCGGTTTGATTCGATTAATTTTAAAGAGATCTGGTGATGAACTTAAAGATATTCTGGATGAATTTCTATCAGAGACTGTCGAAGTAATGGATAGTGGCTTAGATTTATCGGATCTCGACTCACTCACACCTGATTAAACTTTGTTTAAAATTAATTTTTCATTTTTCTTATTCCTAAAAAGGATTTTACATTCATCTTAAAAGAAGATATATCAAAAAAGATCAATAAATATCAAATTTAGTTTAAATATCATTGAGATTTTAGGTTTTTTTTTAAAAAAATTAAAGATATATAAAAACCTAGTTTTTTACCTTAACAATATTTAAATACCAAATTATCTGTTTAAGTTCTAGAATAAAAATTATCATATTTGTCTCGAAATCATATAAGGATTTATTCTA
>CAYNEU010000341.1:0-4175 GCA_964396275.1 uncultured archaeon
ATGTGGCATAATCAGTCTATGTGAAGAAGAAAGCATTGCAGTTTGTCCATTTTCATATTCAAATAAATAACAAGATTTTTCATCCACTTTTGTTTTTCCAATATATGCGCTACTTTTTATTTTTGAAGGAGATTTTTTATAAATCATTCTCGCAAATGAAATAGGATAGACTCCTAGATCAAGTAATGCACCCCCTCCTAGATCAGGATTGAATGAACGTCCTTTAGGGTCTAATTCCTTTTTAATTCCAAAGTCAGCTGTAACATGTTGAATTTCTCCTATTATTCCCCTATCTAAAAATTCATTTAATTTTACGATACAAGGTAAAAATCGTGTCCACATAGCTTCCATTAAAAATATATTATTGTTACGGGCTGTGTTAATTAAATCTTCAGCTTGTTTAGCATTCAGTGTAATAGGTTTTTCACAGAGAACTGGTTTTCCGTGATTTAGACAGAGTAATGCATTTTTATAATGAAAATTATGAGTAGTCGCAATATAAATAACATCCACAGCGTGATTATTCACCAAACCTTCATAATTATTATATATATTTTTCACACCAAACATTTTACCAAGACTTTCAGCTTTTCCCTCTGTTTTAGAAGCAACAGCTTCCAATTTTGCATCAGGAAGTACCTTTAATCCTTCAGCAAACTTATGTGCTATCCTTCCACTACCTAAAATTCCCCATTTTATTATTTTACTCATATTATTGTTTACAATTTCGATTTTTAAAAATTCTTTTACTAAAAATAATTATTATAACATACCTTTTTTGATTAAAATTTTGATGAAAAGAGCTTTATCTTCATAATTTATTCAAGATAAATTATAATTTTTATCCTCCAACCTCAGTCAAGTTAAATTTCATTATTATGACTCAAGTAATGAATCAGATGTATTAAGTAATTGTGCTATAAAACCTAAGCTCCCTTCTTTCCATGCGATGCTGTTATTTTACACATAGAGTAGGGTTTTTCTATAAATCCTCTA
The DNA here is from genome assembly GCA_964396275.1 of uncultured archaeon. Lineage (GTDB taxonomy): Archaea > Asgardarchaeota > Lokiarchaeia > Sigyniarchaeales > SOKP01 > Loki-b32. The sequence goes on from CAYNEU010000341.1 coordinate 997, forward strand.
AGTATATTTTCACATTCATTTATAGATCTGATTTTTTATTGAGTTTTTTCTGACTTCTCTTTTCAAGATATTTGGTCCAATTAAATGCCATAATAAAAAACATTACTGTTATAGTGAATAATAGTAAAATTGCTTCCGTTATTACACTTGAATTATCGTTAGATTGGATTCCTTGGGTTACCAATCCAAGTGCTATAAAGATAGGCCAGCAACAATAAAACAAGGTTGTAAAATTTTTACCTAACCACCCGGGAATAATACATTTCCAAAAAGGGTATTTTATCATTCCTAAAGGTAAAAACAAAATATCATCTGGGAGTGGAGTTAAAGCAAATAAAAAAATATAGAAGGGAGTACGTTTTTCATTTTCCAAGATTAATTTACCAAATCCATTTACATTATTTAATAGATCTGAATCTCTTTCTCTTACTAATTTTTTAGCCCCATAGCCAACACTATAACCAGTAAATTCTCCTAATGCACTGCCTAAACCTCCAAATACTGCAAGACCAATAATTTGAAACCAAAAAGGTCCTGATAGCAAGATTTGTGTTATTTCTAAACCCAAAGTAGAAAAATTACGATAGATTGAATCTGAAAGAGAAAATAAAACAAACGGAAAAGGAACTGGAAACCCTATTGATGCTGAGCCTAAGAAACATATTCCAAGAGAAATTAAAAGAGCCCAAAAATAATTTGCTCCTTGTGTAATTAATGCTAAATTTTGTCTTGAATTGACAATAAAGTTCTGAAAATCAGGTATGTATAAGAACAGAAATATATAAGCAATTACAGATAAATAGAAAATTATAAAAACTAAAGTTAGCTTTTTCGAAATTGCCATAATCATATTAAATTTTTAAAATTTTGGTGTTTAATCCATTTCTTGCTTGCAATAGTAGGTCAAGATTTGTATTTATTTTTCCAATTTTATTTACCTTATTTGGCATTTCAATTTCTTCAATAGCTATTATCAACTCATCGCTCTTAGGATTGTAAAGAATATCACCTTTTTCTGCCTTAATTATCGATTTCGGATTAGTCCCTTTGTAAATTTCAACACCAGGTAGTGTCCAATAATTTTTCGAACCAAAACTATATCTACCTCTAAGCCCAAAAGGTAATTTATCTATTATAGCGTCTGCGGTAAGAGGAGAGAGATGACGGATGATATTGCCTTCTAAAGTGCCAATTCCGAACAAAATAATCTTTATTGGTACACTCATATTTTATAAATAATGTAATTTCGGATATTTATATTATTTTAATTTAATTCTAAAAATAATTAAATTTTTGTCGTAAATATCGATGATTTTATAATTTTCCCTAATAATAAAATTTAAATACTCAAATTATCATATATTTATCTGGACAATAGGTCAATTTTGCATTGGATTTAGATACAAAACTACGGTTTTTACACCGAATTAATTGTTACCTTAATGAATTAGTATTTTATTTCCGACAAATTTTTTTATTCGAACTCTAAGAATCTAAAATAAACCTAATATCTTTCAAAGATTTTAATCATTCATTCCTTTTTTAACGCTGGGATAAGATGCATAATGCTTCTAAATTAGCAAGTTGAAACAGGAATTTATATTTCACACACATCTATACTTAAATTTATTCGATATTGGTATACGAGACAATTTGACATTAACGCTTATATTCGTGTCGAATTAAGAGTTTTAATTATTTGGAACCAGAGACATTGAAACTTGAGTACCCTTATATCGAAAAAAGGTATAAATTTGTAAATAGGAGCTTTGATTACAAAATTGCTTCAATGGATAATGATTTTATCAAATTCCCTTGAATCAATTAAACTTTGATTAATCGGAGCACCTATTGTCCTCTTTTTTTTTTAGGTTTTTAAGATCATTTTTATCATCAATATCATAGAATTGGCGTTTACTTTTTATTTCAAAAGCATAGATTATTTTTCCATTATTAACCATATAGTTCATTGATTCCCATACTGTTTTATATGGTATTTTTCCTTTCAAATTCGACATCTCATTAATGAAATCATAATTAAATACAGTAACGGGAATAATTTGATTTATAGCCTTCTTTAAAGGTAAATTTTTAATTTTTGCTTGAGTTATTTTTTTTAAAATAGTTTTTAACCCGATATTCTCAATTTCAGCATTTGAAATTATTCTATTTACACTATATAGTTCTTTCAATGGATTTAATCCTATAATTCTATAAAAAACAAAAGGATGCATTTGAATCAAATCAAAATTGTTAGATATTATAGATAAAACTTCTTTTAGTAAGTTATAATCAAAAATTGTATCACCAGGAATTACTAAGAAATAATTTCTCGATTTGAAGAAATCTTTATTTTTGATTATCGACAAAAATGAATATAGTGGTCCAAATTTATACCGATTTTCAGTATCTATTATTATTACTTTGTCTTGTATGGTTTGATTTTTTTTTTCCAATGATAAAATGAACTCGCGGATGGAATCTCCTAAATAACCAATGACGACTCCAATTTGGTTTATTTCTAAATTAATTAGATTATTAATACTATGATGGAGAATTGAAATATTTTCTAATCTTTCTATTTTTATTAATGATTTAGGTGTATTTTTTATAATTCTTTTAAGTCGCTTTCCCTCTCCAGCGCATAAAATGACTCCAGATATTTTTTCTTTAAAATTATTCTCTTGTAGTAACAATTCGTTTCCCTTTTTCATCCAGAATAATTGTATGTTCTTCTTGAGCAACTGGTCTTTTAAGAGCTTCAATTAAAATAGGATAATTGCCTATGATTTTTTTTCCTATGAAAAATTCAAGAGTTCGTTGAATTTTACTTTTTGGGATAAGATTATTCTTTTCGATCCATCGTGGGCTAAAAGGAAGTCGTCCAAAATTATTTTCGATTTTATTCATATATCCTAAATGTTCATAAGACATATTTTTTTTTACTCTCTTTAAAAACCGAAATATATAAGCATGATCCCCATTCTTAACACTCCCTGCTCCAGAAGTTACGAAAGGCTCACAAGCATATGCATCTCCCGGTCTAAGTATTTGATTATGTATCATATCTTTATGGTTTGGAATGAAAGGACCTGCATGTAAATCATATTGTTTTAATTCATGACCTCCTAAATTTGTTATTGGTTTTAAACCTCGACTTTTAATCCTTTGTTCGATAA
>CAYNEU010000342.1:0-6577 GCA_964396275.1 uncultured archaeon
GCATTAGCTAGCGAGTATCTAAATGCCCATACTTCCACATCTTTTTTTAGTTCTTTTAATTTCCTTACAACTGGCACAAAATCTCCATCGCCAGATACTAAAACTGCTTTATCATATGCATTCTCATATGCAAGAGAAATGATGTCAATCGCGATGTTAATGTCAACCTTCTTTTCAATAGCACCACTTGATGCAATCTTATCAAAACTCGTTCTTATTACATAGTTACTTCGATTACTTAACTCCTCATACCACTTCTTCTTCTCTAGACTCATAGGATACACGACGCCTTCATATAAGAAAATATGCTTTAAATCTTGCCCACTTGTTATTATGTTTTTCAGCTTTTCATAGTCTGCTTTGATGTTGTATTTCCTAAAACCCTTGAAAATGTTGCTATTATCTATGAAAACTATAATTCGGACCAATTCTAAACTCCTTTTGCTCCTATGAAACTAAATTAGATACCTATTATTAAAAAAAAGTTCTTTGAAGTAATAATCTTAATTAATACAATATTAAAAAAAAATAATAAAGTTTGTATAATTTATTGATTCTTAGAGGTAGTCTTACTTACAGAAATAGGTTTTTCAAACATAAGGTTATATATCTTATTTGCCCTTCGCTTGATTTCTTCTCTTTTAAGAGTCTTAGCTCTGTTAGAATTTTGGTATCTCTCCAATGCAATTTTCTGCCATTTTTTCTTCCAAGATGGAAAGCCTGTTTTAACAAAACGTTCACGATTTGGAAAATCTCGGCATACCCAATTGAATAAGATAAAATACCTTTGTATACCGGATTCTTTTGTAAGATTACTAGAATTAATTCCGAGTTTTCTAAGGTGTTGAATAAATCTACCTTCCACGGCATCTTGAAGCTCTCCTTCAATAATTGCAGGCTCATAGTAAATATCATTCTTCTCAAAATATTCTCTAACAAGGTCGAAACAATCACCCCTACATAGAAGTATTCTTTCTCCCTTACCGTGGTTAAGCTCTTTAAGAGCTTTGATTACAATCTTTACTATATGTTTTTTCGGGCGATCATCATCCTTATTGTTTTCATTATAGAGCCCAACGGGGACTGATTTAAATATAATCTTTCCGTTTTCTGTGTCTCGAAAGCCAATGAAAGCATTTCCGACAAGATCTCCTGTCCCAGCATCATCAATTTCTATTGTTCTTCCCTTCCACTCGCTGGGATTATTAGTGGATTGGCACGACTCAGTGTCGTTTTTGTCTTTTTTTGTCTTCATTAATTATTTAAATGTTTGGGGTCATAAATAACTTTGGATTACATTTTTTAGATATTATTATTTATTTCTAGATTGGTACAAGTACTAAACATATCCTTAAACGTCAAGCAATTATCAACAAATTAAGATCAAACATTTTCAAAAATCCATTTCAATTTACATTGACGGGAACAAAAAAATCGTTTTACTGGTTTTTGACATATATTAATATGATGATATTGTTTATTCCACTTAGTTCCTACGATGGTTTTGCCACAGAATTCGCAATTAGGCATTATTGCCATTCTCTTTTTATTTAACCAACTTAAATTTCTCTCTCTTATCTGGTGCTACATTTAATCATTCTATAGAAACATAAAATTATGATCTCAAATAGATAGAGTTTGTTAATGATAATGTTAGAAGCCTTTTATAGATAAGTCTAAAAACTGAAAGAAATTTTCTCACTCTCCTATCGAAAATTTTTAGTTTAGTATAAGGATTCAGTCAGAAATATGAAAAGATGTAGATTAGAAAATAAAATAGGTTTTTTGTATTATTAGAAAAAATCCAAGATAAAGTGCGTTCTTATCAAAACATGCTTTATTCACACAGCTACGGATTATAAAGGCCTCAACTTTTCTTACTTTCTTTCGGTGTTATACTTCTGAAACGCTTTGAAAATAAATAAAGCAAGACCTTTGAATTATTAATAATACATTTAATAGTGATAATGTTATAAAAAATCTAAGAGCAATTTTCTATAGAATAGAAATTTTTGGATTACGAAATAATCATGATAATAAAAGAAATCAATAAAATCCCTAATTCTTTCATAATGAAAGATGATTTAGATTTTAAGTATTATGTATCTGGTACTTGGAAAAAGTCGTCTTCTGGAAAAACAATAGCCATAAGAAATCCTTATAATGATGAGATAGTAGGAACTGTGCAAGCATGTACCACTGAGGAAGTTAATCAGGTCATAAATGTTGCACAAGAAAGTTTAGACTGTTGGGGAGAAAAGACTCAGAGAGAACGAGCAGATATATTAAGAACAGCAGCTACTTTAATGAGGGAATGGGCTAATCCCTTAGGGTATATAATGATGAAAGAAATTGGTAAGCCCCTAAAAAGTGCTATATCGGAAATAAACCGAACTGCAGAGTTGTTTGAAGCCACAAGTGAAGCGGGATTGCAACAAGAAGGAGAAGCAATATACGGAGATGCATTTAAAGGTTTTGGTAAAGATAAGATGTCAATGACATACAGAGTTCCTTTAGGAGTGATCCTATGCATAGGACCCTTTAATTATCCATTTAATCTTACGGGATCTAAAATCGCTCCTGCCTTAATGGCAGGAAATACGGTTGTAATTAAACCACCTTCCCAAGGAGCTATCAGTCCTTTATTCTTCGGATTAATTTTAGAAAAAGCGGGAGTCCCTCCAGGTGTCTTGAATATAATCACCGGAAGGGGATCTGAAATTGGTGATTATTTAGTTCAACACCCCTTAGTTAGTATGGTAAGCTTCACGGGATCTTCAGAAACAGGAAAACAAATTGCAAGCGTCGCCGGAATGAAGCCATTATTGCTAGAATTAGGTGGAAAGGACGCTGCTATCGTATTAGATGATGCTAATTTAGAATTAACTGCAGAAGCAATAGTCTCAGGAGCTTTCTCATACAGTGGACAGAGATGTACCGCTGTAAAAAGAGTTCTTCCAATGCCTGAAATTGCTGATCAATTAGTAGAATTAGTAAAAACGAAAATATTGAATTTAACTGTAGGGAATCCCGAAGAAAATGCCAATATCGGGCCTCTCATAAGTTCAAAGCAATGCGATTATGTTCAAGGATTAATAGATGATGCTTTAAAAAAAGGATGTACCTTATTATGCGGGAATAAAAGAGAAGGAAATATTATGTGGCCAACATTGTTAGATAATGTTACAACTGAAATGCGAATTGCTTGGGAAGAACCTTTTGGTCCCGTATTACCTTTTATACGAATTCACAGCGCTGAAGAAGCCATCAAAATCTCAAATAAATCGGAATACGGTCTTCAAGGCATGATTTTCACTCAAAATATCGATTTAGCTTTTAATATTGCGCAGGAGTTAGAGGTGGGGACAGTTCAAATAAACGGAAAAAGCGAGCGAGGTCCAGATCATTTTCCATTTCTGGGAACCAAATCATCAGGTTTGGGAACACAAGGAATAAAATATTCAATTGAAGCAATGACTAGACCGAGAGTCATTGTTATGAATTTATCTGAGAAAGGAAAGTTAGTAAAAGAATGCCAATATAATTAATTGAATTGATGTTTATATCAATATTCTTATAATCTCTAAACCATCTTCCCGATCAGCAACATAATCAATGCTAGAAATGACTTCTACATCATATACATGACCCCCATCGAAAAATCAAGCATTATTTATAGGATTTGATGGATTACTGACATCAACAACAATTTTCTAAAATAGAAAATTTAAAAATGTAATATTTCATTGAGAATTAAAACTAAATATTTAGACTTATCAGTAACTCTAATAAATCTCTTACTTATAAGATATTGAATAATCCTAAAATTTTAAAAAAAAGTTCTTTGAATAATGATTTCATCTATAACTATTGTTATTGATTTCTTAATTCTACCCGAGATCTCCTGTCAGCTCGTCTCCTTATAAGAACTAAGGATATTATAAACCCTGCGATCAATGAGGGAAAAAGAATGAAAGGAATTAGCCTTCCCCAAGGATTATAATAAGAAAAAGAGATATACACACTATCTACATTAATGATCTCATTCTCCCATTCCCAAAGATAACTTATGCCATCTTCAATATCAAAAATCGTGCAGTTATATTCGAAAATATCCTCTCTATATTCTGAATACGAATCGGGACGATTTCCATATACCTTGAATTCAACCCGTTCTGTTATTGTTCCATTCCATGCTCGAGATGTTCCTACATCATAAAAAATATCTAATCCATCATAATCTTCGAAAATGTCTATATACGCATCAAAACTGAATTCTATCGTTATGGAATCATTTTCAGGAAAGGTGGTATTGATAATTATAAACTTTCGGTGACCTATATAACGCCAATCTAAATATTCATCCCAAGGACTATCTGTAAAATTATACTCAAGAAATCCGTAAGAAATTGCGGTATTCTCTATCTTTATCACACATGACGATTCTAAATTTTTAAAATCTGTTGAAAAAGGAGCTACAAGTGTTGTATTTATAGCTTCATCAGGATTATATATTGTATAATTTCCATTAAAATTAATATTGATTTTCCTATGATAATATACCGCATCAACGTTAAAAATAACATTTGCATTTGTCATCATTAAAAGAACATTTTCTTCGGGAAGAAAATTCCCTAACCCCTGCCTATAAACCATAAGTATGTCCGCTTTAGATTCGTTAATATTCATTGGAAAACTCATTACTATGAGTAAAATGATGTATGTAATCGTAAAAAATCTATTTTTTTTCAAAGAAAACCCTTCTATTTCAAATCTTATGAAAATTTAGTGGGATATCGTATTAAATATTGTTTGTCTTTTTAAATATTTTCCGTTCAATATTCATAGTTTCTAAATCAATCAAAACGTAGGTTAAAGAATCCTCATCTTGTCGAAATTGACCTGGTTGAATACATATCGTATTACCTAATTGAGAATACCATTTACCTGAAACATCAGGAGATTCGTGAATATGCCCATGAAGCGAGAGTTTTGGCTGTTTTTCTTTAAGAAACGCATATTCTGCTTTTGACCCTACTTTTTTACCATCATGAGTCACATCAAGATCTAAATTAGCGGGGGGATTATGAAAAATATAGACTGTATTGTTCATATCGGAAGGTTTTACTAAATTTTTAATCTCATCCTCGATTGTGGGGAGTGTATCCACATATGAGGACCAATCTTCAATTTTTTTGAATCCATTTGGAGTCGATAGATATTGCCTTCCAATTTGTTTGGGAAGCTCAAAATCGTTTGTATCTTTTCGTGCTCTATCTTTTAAACCAAAAGGTAAGTCTGTAACCCAGTTCATTCCAATAAACTCATATTTACTTCCTTCAATCTGGAATTTGGTTTGAGCAATATTAACTACATAAGAATATTTATCGCAGGTTTTTTGAAATAAATCATCAAATATCCCTAAATCATCATTTCCTAATAATCCTAAATAATAAATCTTCTCTGATTCAAATCTCGAAAAATACTCATCAAGAAAGTTTATGATATACTTATCTTGATGTAATAAATTTCCTTTAAATAGAAGCATATCTCCCCCATTTATTACGGCATCAACTTTTAATGAACTTGCCAATTCGAAGATTTTATTATGTTTTATTTCAACTCCATGGATATCAGTAACATATATTAATTTCATAATTCTTTCTATGGTGAGTATTTACAATTAAAACTTATAATCAATTTTTAATTTTAGGATTTATAAAAATCGATTAGATATTTTTTTTAAAAATACGAGTTAATTAAACAAATGTCCTTACAATCTCAAAACTATGATATCATCATAATTGGAGCGGGTCCTGGAGGTTCTACTGCTGCTTATTTATTAGCGAGAAATAACTTTAAAGTATTATTAGTCGATAAAGAAATTTTTCCTCGATACAAACTTTGTGGTGGCTTACTATCCTTGAAAACTATTCATTTAATAAAAAAAATTTATAGTGAAAGCTCTGAAGATTTAATAAAAAATAAGATTATCGACTATTATACACCATTTTATGAAATTACATATAAAAATAAAAGAATAATATCGAGAAATAGCGGAGATCTTAACTTATTTCTCGTTGATAGAACTATTTATGATAATTATCTCTTAAACAAAGCTAAAAATCTAGGGGTTGAGGTGATGGAGGGCATAAAAATAGACAACATTGACATAGATAATTGCAAAATAGAGTTACAGAACGGAGAAGTGATCGAATCAAAACTCTTAATAGGAGCAGATGGAGCTAATAGTATTGTCAGAAGAGAATTTATCAGAAAAAATATTATAAGGAATAAAGATTGGCAATTTAATCTAGGTACAGGCTTAGAATGTTTTGTAAATCGGCGCGATTTAGAAAAAAGTCAATATGAAAACCTTATACTAACACTTGGATTTGCTAATTATGGATATAACTGGTTATTCCCAAATAAAGACAAAATCATATTAGGGGTTGGAGCTCTTAATAGAAAAAATAAGGGCAAATTTTTAAGTGCACTTAACAATTTTATATCGAGTTTAAATATAAAGACTGAAAAAATCTCTCCAGTAATAGCACACCCCGTCCCTTATGGAAAT
>CAYNEU010000343.1:0-4064 GCA_964396275.1 uncultured archaeon
CTCCCTTTACATTATAATGGTGATTTGGATGAAATAGATAAAGATATTAGCCTCGCTGAAAAATCCTATCAAGCATTTAATTTACCAACAATCTTTACAATACCTGATTTTTTTGAACCAAAAAATTTAGCTGTTAAACTACTAGAGCATGGATATCAACAACTAGGTTGTATTACCCATACACTGGTTGCTTCCGCTCAAAAATTAAGGAATGAGTCCATTAATGAAGACATTAAATATATTTTCTATTCCAAACGAGAAAAAGTAATTTCCAATTTATTAGGTAAATATTCTAAAAGAGATCAAAGCGCACAGAAAGTTTTAGATGCTTTAGCTAATAGAATTGTTATTCCACAAAAACGTTTTATTATAGCTAAATACGAAAAAAAAGTTATGGGAACCCTCATGGGAATATTAGACCCGCATGGATTCTTGTATATAGCTGATGTTTTAGTAGCACCAAATTTTCGGAAGCAAAATGTTGCTACATCAATGTTTTTCAAACTTATAAACGATTGGGCCATTCCAAATGGAGTCGAAAACATATGGTTACAAGTGGAAATTGAAAATAATGAAGCTATGAACCTCTATACTAAACTAGGATTTGAAAAAGCTTATAGCTATTATTATTTAGAAAAAAGGTTAGAAGCATAATAATACGAATTGTGTTATAAACCTTAAATCCTTCCGGGATAAGGCACAAAACCATAGGATCGTTTCTCATCTAGAGAAATAGTACCGTTCATAAAACCAGAATCGATAATTTTAAGTAAATCATCGATTTCTGGATAATGTTTATAAATCCAGTTAAGGATATTCTCAAAGTAAGTGAAATACTTCCCATAAGGGATTTCATAACCGAAATATTCTTTATAATTTAGATGCAGTATTAAAAAATATGCAAATTGAGTATTATTTTTCACACTTAATTTATTAAGAATTTGAAGAATTAAAGTTTGATTATAATTTAAATCAATAAAGAGAAGTATATCTATTATATCTTTTATTTCTCTGTAATTAGTGAAAGTTGATTCTATTAGTTCATTAAATTTTTTAACAACGACACTAGTTAAACTAAAACTTGCATGTTCTAATACAAGCTCTAATTCCTCCCTATTTAAACAATCTAAATAGTTATTGTACAATAAGAATTGGATTACATTCAAATTACTGCTCTCAAATCTATTTACAATTTCTTCTTTAAATACTCTCTTTGCATTAAGATCTCCTGCTTTAGTCAGCTCTTTAAGTAAAGGAAATGCTAAATTACTATGGATCAAATTTGTATTATAATTATTTTCATGCCATGTATGAAGATTTGAACAATGAGCCCAAAATATTATTTTAGGATCAATGTGATATTTTTTATCTTCTAGGATTTCAAGGGATTCACCTCTATTTTCCACAACTTCATCTATTGAATTAATCTCGGCAATATCATTGGATTTATCCGCTTGAATATTTATCAAGATATACTTACAATGATTAAATAATATATTATTTACATATATGTTAGTGTGCCCATCTTCGAATCTAAGGTCAAGAAAGTTATTTACTCTAAATTTTAGCATCAAGAGTTAATGTGATATCTTAAGTTTTATTTTTTTGCCTTTAAAAACCTAGTATATTTTCGTTTAATAGATATAATTAAATTCTAAAATAGAGAGATAATTAATATGATTGATATTATAAAACTCCTTTATGAAAAAATACCATACTATTCGACATTAGGCTTTGAACTACAAGAAATCGCGAATGGGAGGGCTATTTTCGAAATTGAAATAAGAGAAGAACTTACTCAGAATGGAATGATCCATGGTGGTGTTTTAGCTTCCCTTGTCGATTCTACTTGTGCGTGTGCTGCGTTGTCTCTGATCCTTCCTGATGGATATGTTACAACTATAGATTTACAAGTCGAATTCCTAAAGCCAATTTCTAGGGGACGTTTAAAAGCAATAGCTAAATGTATTAAGAGTGGAAAAAATATATTTTTTTGTAAGGCAAAAATATGGGATGAAAAGAGAGAATTAATTTGTACGGGAAGTTCACAACTTCTTCGAGTACAATAAAATATTCAACTTCCGTAGAAATCTTATTTTATTCCTTTCTATTTTTTAAAATACATAACTTTTTACATTTAAGTAAGCGAATAGATTCTCGATAGTAAAATTTTTTTATGTTCTGCTATTACGGAAATCACATTTTATTGTACTTTTTTAAATTAAAAACAAAATAGTAAATATTAGCATGAAAAAAACAGTAAAAGTCATTGTTTCTGGAGATGGTGGTGTTGGGAAAACTTCGTTTCTTAATCGGTTAATTCACGATAATTTTGATGATAACAATGAATTAACAAAAGGAATCGATTTTTTTTCAAAAAATCTCATAATAAATGGGCAAGAATGTAATTTTGTTATGTGGGATTTTGCAGGGCAAACACAATTTAAACAAATATTAAATGATTTTGTCGATGGATCCATAGCGGCTTTTGTATTGTTTGACTTATCTCGATTCAACACTCTTGAAGGTGTTGAAGACTGGATAAAAAAATTAAATGAATGTGGTAATATATCTGCGTTTATATTAGGAAATAAATCTGATATAATTAATATTTATGATTGCAAAGTTTTTGATGATTATATATTAAATATTATAAGTAGATACAAAAATATTATAGGGTATTTAAAAATCTCCTCAAAAACAGGAGATAACGTTAAGAAAGCGTTTATTTCTCTCATAGAAAGAATTTAAAAAATAAAAAAAAATTATACTTTAGTAATCCATCCAAACTCGTCTTCTATCTCTAATCGCTGAATTCCTGTTAGTAATTTATACACTTTATTAGTTATTTCCCCTGGTTTTCTGTTATTAAAGATTCGTTCGTTACCTTCTAAATATACTGATGCAATTGGAGTGATAACCGCTGCAGTACCACTACAGAAAGCTTCTGTACATGAATCTTCAAATAATTCTTTATAAGAAATGTCTCTCTCTTCAACCTCAATTCCCAATTTTTTGGATACGAGTTCTAAGATAGATTCTCTTGTAATTCCTTCTAAAATTGTACCCGACTTTCTAGGAGTGGCTAATTTACCATTAATCATTGCGAAAAAATTCGCTGCACCAACTTCTTCGATGTATTCTAAATGAACGGCATCTAAATATAATATTTGGGAAAAACCTCTTGCTTTTGCTTCTTTTGCAGGTAACATTGTCCCAGCATAATTACATATTGTTTTTGCTGAACCCGTTCCTCCTGGAGCAGCTCTAGTATAATTTTTTGATATTTCTAACTTAATTCCTTTAAAGCCTTCTGGAAAGTAAGGTCCAACAGGAACTGTAAAAATAATCAATTTAAATTCTTCTGCTGAGTGTACTCCTAGAATAGAGCCATACCCAAATAAAATCGGACGAATATATAGAGCCCCTCCACTATCATAAGGGGGAATAAACTCTTCATTTGCCTTTACTACTCTCTTCACAGCATCAATAAATTTATCTACATTATATTCTGGCATTAACAACCTTCTAGCGCTAAAATTAAATCTTTTACTATTTTCTTCTGGTCTAAACAACGTAATTTCTCTAGTTTTTGCTCTTAAGGCTTTCATTCCTTCAAAAATGCCTTGTCCATAATTTAATACACACGATGCGGGAGAAATTTCGAAATTTCCAAAAGGCATTAATTTTCCGTCTTCCCATTTACCATTTTTATGATTTACCATAAACATAGTTTTTGTTGCAATAAAATTAAAACCCAATGAATAGAAGTCAATATCTTTTGGATCTACCATAATGCTTAAATCCTCTTTTTTAGACTATTAGGGTTAATATATGAAGATTAAAAAGTCTTATTGATATATATTAACATTACTATAAATAATAAATTGGCAAATTTCTAATGATCTTCTTTTCACGATCTCAATAAATACTTATATAAATTTTCATAACATTTTTCAAAACTAATTAGTTATTTGAACATATGTCCTTACAAAAAGTAACTGCAAGAGATATTATAGAGAAAAAGAAAAAAGGCGAAAAAATTGTTACCCTAACATCATATG
>CAYNEU010000344.1:0-2304 GCA_964396275.1 uncultured archaeon
GCAAGAATTTTTTTAAATTAAGATAAACATCTCTACTAAAATTTAATAAATAATAAAAAAGAATAAAATAAAAAGTTATAAAAGTTTAGAGAGCTCAATAAATTTCTTCTGTATTGCAGTTTTTATCTTGGGGTCAGTTGAACCAAAGCTATTTGCCGTAAAATTCAATTTTGAACCTTCTTTAATTGAAAATTGACATATTGGGCCATCCATTTGTTCAACAGCATAACTTCCATCTGATTTTTTAGAAATCCATATATCATCATAGTGATCTAAAATTGCAGAAAACACAAATGATACTTTAGCATCAGTTAAAAGACTTGTTGCTGAAACCATTATTGCTGGAGCTGGTTTTGATTCTGGTTTAATTGAAGGCATTGATTCAGGTGCTTCATATTCAGAAGCTACATCTCGAGGTTTTGCAGGTGTAATCGGTTGTACGGGAGCAACAGGTTGTACGGGAGCAACAGGTTGTATGGGTGTAACTGGTTTTGATACTGAATGTGTTGGTGTGGGTTTCGCTTCTACTGTTGGTTCTGGTTTAGTATCAACAACGGGTGCTACTACATCAGCTTGAAAGGTAACAATATAATTATCTAACTCTGTAAACTTTCTATCTAATATAGCTTGAAGTTCTTCATTCATTTTGGTATCTTCTGGAACTTTTCCTATTTTTCGCGCATCAATCTCTTTTATACTTTTAATATCTCGTCCTATTATACTTTTACCTACAGTATATCCATGTCCCTTTAGAGATTCTGCCTGTCTAAGAGCCGTTCTTCGAGCAACCAATCCTTGCTTAACACCATGCCACAAAAATACTGATTCGCTACTCTCATCTAAAACAATAACAGAAGTCTCTGGCAAGAAGCCGTCTCTACCCCAATTTATCGGGACAATTTCACCTCCTGGACGAGCATCAAACATAAGTCCAAAACTATGACTACTCATTATATGACATCCCTACTTAATTCTAATAATCATGTTTTTTTTGCTATAAATAAAATAGTTTGCATAAATTTAAAAATTGAGTTTTTGAAAGTAGATTTTTAATTAAATATAGTAAATTAAATTTTGTAAATTCTCCATATTAGATAAGAATAATTACTCAATAATAAACATGATTTGGTGTTAGCATTTCTATAAGATTTTAAATCATTAAAAATCAATCGAAGAAAGGTTAAAAGATAAAAATTAAATTTTATTAATTAAATATGTAAATTATTAATTTCATGAGAAATTCATTAGAGTAATTATATCTTTAAAATTTACAAAAGGATACAGAAATGGAATTGAATAAATTAATAAGAGAAAATCTAAGAAAATATTCCGCTTTTGAACCGGTTGAACAGTCGGAGGGTAATGGTTGGGTTAGATTAAATAGCAATGAAAACCCCTTTCCACCAATACCAGAAATACTAATTGATATTAAAAAAGCTGTAGATGAAAAAATTAGACTTTATCCAGACCCTACTTCATTTGAACTAAGGAAGGAGATTTTGAATGTTTTGTTACGAGATAAGGATACATTAACTAATCGAAATTCGGTTTTTATTGGAAATGGTTCAGATGAGATATTGGATGTTATTTTTAAAATTTTTATTGATCCTGGAAATGAAGTTGTTATATTTTATCCGTCATATGGACTATATAAAGTACTAGCAACACTTTATAATGCTAAAATTAGTGAAATCCAACTAAACGATGATTTTTCTATACCAGATTCAGCTTATTCAATAAAAGGAAAATTAATGATCATTAATTCACCAAATGATCCAAATGGAAAATCCTTTGGGAATGCCACAATCTTGAAATTGTGTGGTAATTTTCCTGGCATTGTTGTTGTAGATGAAGCTTATGCAGATTTCTCTAATCAAACATGTCTCCCATTATTAAAGAAAGTAAAAAATTTAATTGTATATCGATCATTTTCCAAGAGTTTTTCTCTTGCTTCTCTAAGGATGGGTTTCGCTTTAGCTGACTCGGAAATAATTAAAGAAATGAATAGAGTAAAATTACCTTATAATACAAATTATCTAGGACAAATAGCTGCTTTATCATGTATTAGACATAATAAAAAAGTAATTGAACAAAACAACAAAATCTTAGAAGAACGAAAAAGACTGACTGAAGAATTAAATAAATTTAATGGAGTCAGCGTTTTACCTTCTGATGCCAATTTTATATTTATAAAATTTGACGATAAGTCTAAAACTTTAAAGTTTGTATGGGATTTGAAAGAAATGAAAATTCTAACTCGACATTTTAGCAAACCTAGCCTTTATAATTACATTAGAGTAACTA
>CAYNEU010000345.1:0-1565 GCA_964396275.1 uncultured archaeon
TCAAGGCTTAATTCTTTCAAAATCGACAATCCTGCGTTTAATTGTCCTTTTCCACCATCGACTAATATTAGATCCGGTAATTCTAAATTTCTCTCTAAAAGCATGTTATATCGTCTTTTTATGACTTCTTTCATCATCGCAACATCATCAGGTGTAGATTTAGAGCGAATTTTAAAATGCCGATAATTCTTATTATAAGGTTTTCCCTCAAGAAAGTAGACCATAGAACCTGTAGCATCTTTACCATCTATATTTGAGATGTCAAAACCCTCAATAATTCTCGGTAATTTAGGTAAATCCAAAATTTCTTTTGTTTCTTCAAGAATTTTCTCTCTAAATTCTTGATCATTCATTTTAATCTCTTCCATTTGTATTTGCTGCTCAACCATCACTTTTGCGTTCTTGTTCGCTATCCGTTGCAAACTTGTTTCATTTTCGCTAATTAACGTTCTGATTTGTATATCTTTTTTAATATCTTTTAAAAAGGCTGATAGTATTCTAAATCTATCATTTATATCAGGAATGATAATAATATCTGGTAATTGTGATTTGAAATTTTGATAATATTGTTCTAATATAGAGTTCATAATCTCTTTCTTTTGAATTAATTTCTCCCGTAAATCAAAAGTAAATGAACTTTTATTCAAAATTCTGCTTTCTCTAATATGGATAATTACCATCGCTATATATTTCTCAGTACTATAAAAACCAACAATATCCTTATTGGCTTCATGGTTCATTAATACGTGTTGTCGATCAGTAGCACGATCTATATCCTCCAATTTATCCCTCCAGGTGGCGGCTGATTCAAAATCCTGGTTTTTAGATGCCTTGTACATTTTTTTTGACAACTGATTTTTTAACTCATTAGTTTCTCCTTTTAAGAATAATTCGATTTTCTTAATATTTTCACGATATTCTTCTTTAGTTATTGTGGTAATACATGGACCAGGACAAAGTTTTAACTGATAATACAAACAAGCTCTCTTTCTTTTTTTAATCGGCTTTTTACATGAACAATATGGGAAGATTTTTCTTAGATCTCTTAAGATTCTAATAATTTCCTTTTTATCTGTATAAGGTCCTAAAAATAAGTTATCTTGGGAATACTTTTCTGGATTTCTAAGTATACGGATCCTTGGAAAATCTTCAGAGTAAAAAAATGCGACCCAGGGATATGTTTTAGAATCCCTCATGATTACATTAAAGCGAGGGAGATGCTTTTTAATTTGAATATTTTCTAAAATTAAAGCTTCTTTCTCATTTTCAGTTACAATATATTTAATAGAATGTACCTGTTTCACTAGTTCTTTAATTTTTTCTTCATAATATGGATCTGTATAACTAGTTTTTAAGAAGTATTGATTAACTCTTTTTTTGAGATTTATAGCTTTTCCAATGTAAATAATTGAACCTTCTTTATTAGAAAATAAATAAACTCCCGGTTCATTTGGTAAACTCTTTCGTTGTAAATCTAAATCCTTCATGAATATTAAATATTAATGAGAAATTTAATATAATAAACTGTTCAATTTTATATATCTATAATTGTTAGAATACTTCTA
>CAYNEU010000346.1:0-7907 GCA_964396275.1 uncultured archaeon
TAATTCAATTATTCAGACCAATATCAAGAAGATTGCATAATGTTATTAAGATTTTTGTTTTTCGGTATCAACGTAGAAATTCGAGTACTATAATGATCTTTGCATTGTCTTTCTCTTTTGTTATTTTTACATCTTCTCTTGTTAATACTTTATCAGCACAAGTTGGTGCTTCAACTAAATTAAGATATGGATCAGACATATTGATTGAAACTACCGGATGGGAAGAACTTGAAAATGGATTTGGAGGGGGTGGCTTTGGTTTTATGGTTGCTAGTGAGGATTCTGAACAATCCGGTTTAAATTTGTATAACACTCAAACCAATCTTGATGGTATTAATCCAAATAGAATTATTACCACGGAATTTGAACAAGAATTATTAGCTATGGATGGTATAGAGAAAGTGTCATCTGTCTTAGCAAGACCTTATCAATTAACTCAAATTTATGCTGAAGAGGATAAAGAATTTATGGCAGAAATTGGGGATTTTGCCGGATTAAGTACGCAAGAGATAACTTTAATAGGAATTGATGAGGAATATCCTTTCACAGTGAAAAGTGAGTACATAGAAATGACTTCTGGAAATGTAGTTAGCTCCTTTAACGATGTATTTCAGAATAATCAATCGTATACTTGCATTATTTCTGAAGCAATAGCCTTAGCTATGTCTTTATTAATTGGTGATAAAGTTCGAATCATAATCCAGAGAGGAGACGAATTAGAAGTGTATCCTTTCATAATAGCAGGAACCGCAAAAAGTATGCCGGGATTTTCTCGAGAATTTAGTGGATCAAGTATGGGAGCTTCGAATGGAGGGGTGTTAATCTCTCAAGCAACTTATATCGAAATTATGGATATTCCTCCTGTCCCTTATTTGGATAGAATTTTCATTAAACTTAGAGAAGATAAATTATCGGAAGCTCATAATATAGAGGATTTAATTGATGAATATTATCAAACTGATTATAATTATGAAATATCCAACTTAGCGAGAATGATATCACAACAAGAATCTGCATTTTTTGTGTTAGATACTCTTTTTACTCTTATAGCTCTTACTACAGTATTTATTTGTATTTTTGGACTATTATCTTCATCTTATTCGACTATAATTGAAAGGAAGAAAGAGATCGGTATTGTCCGAACTCTAGGGTTAAAAGGTAGAGATATTAATCGCTTATTTATAATTGAATCCTTAATAATTATGCTTAGTAGTGGAACTATAGGAATAGTTGTAGGATGGGTAACTAGTTGGTTAGTTTCTTGGAATTTGCTGGGTACCTTAGTGGGGATGCCAAATGTATTGTATGTTCCTTGGTTTAATATAATACTGATCTATTTACTCTCTGTAATCATGATTTTTTTCGGAATGATAATATTGTTAAGAAAAGCCAGAAAACAGAAAATAGTTGAGATTTATAGAGAAACAATTTAAAGGGGAAGAGAAATTAAATTAAAAAATTTGATTATGATTTTTGTGTTATTTAGCATGATTTTTCTTACACCTATAGTTCCACTTATAGATATAGAGAATAAAAGTATATTTACAGAACAAGATTATGTATCACCGTTTAATGAAGCTTATTTGAAAACTTCGGATATTGCTGGATCAGATCTTTATGCTGAAAAAATAAATGCATTTGTAGCGGGTAATAAATCTATAATAAAGCAGTCACTTTTCACAAATGATACAAATATACTTTCAGAATTTGATTCAAATGATCCCGCGTTTTATAAGTGCAACGTAATTATTAGTGCTTCAAATGGAATTAATCCAGATATTTTTCCAACTATACTAACTGAGAGTGATATCCCTTCTCAGTTTGTTGTTGGATTCAATAATTTTGTAGGATTTCTCTATTATGATGAAGATTTGGAGAAAGAGGATGCTTGTTTGAGAGCAGAAAGAGCGTTTGAGATAATTCGAAGAAAATTTATGATTGATCTTATTATGATTAATGTAACAACACCTAATTTCTTCCCATTTATCGGATCTTATCCAAATTGGAATCGTTTTTACGAGGAACTCACTAAAAATTTTCCTATGGATGGATATTGGAAAGCATTGGATATTAATCGCCTAACTAGCCAAGAATACCTAGAAAATTATCATGTTTCTTCAACATTCATGCTTCTAAATTCACTAGATTTTTTTGAAGGGGATTTTGATATTGGAACAGATCAAGTTAATTTTAATACTGAATCTTTAGATCTATCTTTCTTAGAAAATTTGGAATTAGAAAATCTAGTCGATCAATTAGGTTTAGCTTTAGAAAGT
Organism: uncultured archaeon; assembly: GCA_964396275.1. Classification (GTDB taxonomy): domain Archaea; phylum Asgardarchaeota; class Lokiarchaeia; order Sigyniarchaeales; family SOKP01; genus Loki-b32. Next base: position 2,277 of record CAYNEU010000346.1, read on the forward strand.
TTTGGAGATTTATTCAACGCTACAATTTCAGAAGATGGATTAGAACAATTCATTAACATTTTTAGCGCATTTACCCTTACTAATAACTCACATTATACCAGTATATCAATTCAATATGAAGGTGTAGATAAAGGTATCCAAAAGATTGGAAAAAATCAATATAAGTTCAATTTATGGGACGCAATGGGTTATCAAGGAAGTCCATTAGCCCCTAGTGAAAAGATATATATTGCATTAACGGGAGCTTTAATGAGTGAAATTAAAATAAATATTTTATGTACAGATGTCATTGATATAACCCCAAAATATTTTGATTTTTATGAGTATCTTCTAGAACAAATAGGGTTACTTTTTTATTATGCTGGTATTGAATTTGATGCACAGAGCCTTGAGGATTACTCCTTTGAACTATTATGGTTGAGTGAAGAGGGAATTAAACAATCATATGTTAAGCCTATAAATAGGGAAGATCCTTCAGACATTGTAAATATGTTACAACAATTAGGTTTTCAAGGATTTTCCTATATTCCCACTGGAATAGTAAATCCAATAGAAAATTTGATTATAACTTATAATATTTCTAATTCAGAACCTAATTTATTACTCAAAAAAGAATCAATTGGAGGAAATGCTTCATATGGTGCGTTTCGAGATTTTTCATATAATATCTCTGCTGAAAATGTTGGAAGTAAGACTGCGTGGGGTGTACCTACCCCCATTGCTTTAGAACTTGATTACTTCTTCCAAATAATAAGTCCATTTTTTTGGGAAAATCTTAAAAATGATATGTGGAATGTTATTAAAATTGAATATCCAAATAATCAATATGAATCTTTAGAGGATTTTTTCAATTTTGACGAAGATCCTCATATTTTTTACTTTGATTCATTTGGAGTAGGTACTTACGATAATTATTATCCTAATCTTCTTAATATAACAAATTTATGGCCTTATAATGAAGATGTAGATAAGATTATTGATATAGTCTATAGCGAAAGTCCATTTTATTTTACATTGCCTCCTGATACTGTAAAAGAATTTATAATGAATGAAAATAGTATTTGGAATGATGATAATTGGAGGTTAGATCCCGGAGAAATAATATCATATCATATTGATAATTATTCGATTTCAAATTTAGATTCTTTTACTCCTTTTTATAGAAATAACTTTTCTATTGATACAGCTCTAGAAACCCCTGAAATTATCTCAGGTACACAGCTCGCGGGAACAATTCCAGAAATGGCTTTAACAGCCGATAACTATAGTTGGATAATCGAATCAGAAGAAAAATTTTTAGAACAAAAAATTGAGATTGATTTTATTTTTAAAAATAATACTATTATTGATTTTGTTAATAACACCTTAGAAAGTGTATCTATAATAATAGATTTTAATGTGTCTGAAAATATTGATTCTATTAATTTTAAAATTTTCGATTTTGATGTTGAAGAGTTTCAAGATATGAGTCCATATTTAGATTCAATTATAAATAATACACGGACTTTCTCAATTGTTAGCTTTAACGAAAGTCTTGATTGGCTTTTTTATCCATTAGATAATGAAAATTATACAGCCTTAATTAAAATTACCTGCATTGATCCAGAACCATTTAACATTTCAATCAATAACCTGGATATTGAGTTTTCCACAAGAATTATTAATTTTAATGAAGATTCAGGATCTAGAGTGATATATAGTTCTTCAACGGGATATGTCCAATATGAAAGGCGATCTAATTCAATTCCTCTTAGTACTTATAACGCAGCTTCAATAATAGCTACATCATATCTAACCAACTACAATGCAAAACCAGGAGATTTAAATACATATACACTTACATTTAAAAATATAGGTTCTACCATTGCTAATAATGTAAGTATTTCTATGTTAACTCCTGGTATAATGGAAAATTTAAATAATTTCACACTTCAAAATAGTAATTTATCATATTATATTTCAAAACTATCTCCCTCTGAAGAAAAAATCATAGATTTTACATTTTATGTACCCAATTCGATTTCAATTAGCGAAATTTCCATTTCTTATAATAATCCAAAGCATGTTGAGGGAGGGAATTCTTCTAAAATCGTTAGTTTAACTAATGAGGTTTATATTTCTGCTCCAGTTGATTATGAAGATTTATTTCCCCTTATCAGAACTATTGAAATATATTATGGAGATAATGATCTTGCTCCTGTTGTAGGGGATATATTTAATCTTACTGTAAATATTAAGAATACAGGTCCAATTGGGTTTAATATATCAGATCTTAACATATCCATGAATGATCAATTTGGCGATTTAAAAACAATGGAGAATAACACAATAGATTTAATAAATATTGCCTATAATGAAATATCTTCTTTTACTATTGCTTTAAAAAAGAGAGGGTGGAGAGGATATTATTATCCTCCTATAAACTTCATTGAAAGTTCAGAAGGTAGGGCACTACAGATTTATAGTTCTTTATCCAAGATATTAGGAAAAATCAGTTTTTCAATTGTTAAAAATGTAAATAGAGATCAAATTGAGATTGGTGAAATCATAACTGTGAATATCGAAGTGGAAAATACAGGGACCATTAGCATTGAGAATGTAATTGTTAATGATATGATTAGTTATTCGCAGTCAGATTTCTCCTTATCAGAAGGAAAATTAGTTAATCAAATTATTTCTTTGGACCCAGGTGAGAAAGTTACTATTAATTATTCTCTAAAGGCAAAAAGGCAAGCTCTTGTGAGTTTAAAACCAGCAATTATAAAATATTATTACCTACATGAACTTAAAGACACTTCAAATAATATCTTAATTAAGATTATTACTCCTAAATTTAGACAATATTCGTATATTACTTTACCAATTTTAATTGTTTTCTTAATTTTGATGCTATATATCTGGCAAATTAAAAAATATAAAAAGAAAAGAATTGAATTTCAAAGATCTGAGATATTAATTTTTGGACTCAGCTCAAGAGAAACAATCCTCAAAAAAGAATATACTTTAAGACAAAGATTACATATTTTATCCAACAAATCTAAAGACAAAACATTTGATATTGAAGTAAATGAACCTATTGACAAATCATTATATAAAAATGAATAATGGGGATATAAAATGAGAAGAAAACAAACATACTGCATTCTACTATTGTTGATTCTTTCAATGTCAATATCTGGTTTATTTTTTAATGAAATAAATTCAAAAGAGAGTTCAATCGACTTATCAGAAAATTTAAATGATGAGTCTAATCCAAAAGTCTCAAATAATTATCAAAAGAATATTATTGTTTTTTTCAATTCACCATCTTATAGTGATACAGTAAAGGATCGTTTTGAGGTCTATGGTGGTACAATAAAAAAAGAATGGAATAATCAATTTGACTCGATTTCAGGATTTGCTGGATATATGCCTCTTGAAACAAATCTAACTGAGTTTCAAAATGAGTTTCCTGAAGCTAAAATAGAAAACGATGAGATTTTGGAAGCTCAAATGAATTATGCATCTGTTCAATCAGGAGCTATTAATACTACTTGGTATTTAAATGGCCTAAAAGGTAATACTAATTCTTCCATAGCGGTATTGGATACTGGAATTAACCCTAATCATGAATTCTTGAGTGGTGTTATTGTTGGCTGGGAAAATTTTGTGGATATACAACCAATATCAGATGATAATGGACATGGAACTTTTATCTCGTCTGTTATTTCTGGAACTGGTAAGGATAAATATAATTCAAATTTTCCTTCAAAAATCAAAATTGAGGGGAATTATTCTCACACAAATTTATTTGATGAATATTCAATTCCAAAAAATTATACGGTAAAGATAATTTCATTTAACGCATCAAAATTAGGGTCAAATATTATAATTAATTCATCATGGAATTTGGAAGATGGTGGAATAGATAACTTCTGGGTTGAATTATATTATAATGATACCCTTATTAGTTATTCTCATAATGAAATTCAAGATACCAATTATACAATAAGCCATCCACTTACATTAGATAACTTGGGTGTTTATGATATATATATAAAATACCATAAATTGCTTCAAGCTAAGCCAATTTTTTCATTTAATACAAAAATTTCTTTTTTTCCTGAAGTATATACCGAAAATAGAACTCATTTTACAGGTATAGCAAATGCTACTAAAATTGTCGCTTATAAAATTTTAAATCAATCTGGTATGGGATACACTTCTGATTTAATATCAGCATTCGCAAGTGTTATACAAAACAGAAGCAAATATCATATAGTGAGTGTTTGTTTAAGCGTCGGCACTTTAGGAGAAGATATTGAAGCAGTAAATTCTGTAATAAATGAAGTAACAGAGAAAGGTATCTTAGTGGTAATTGCAGCTGGAAATACAGGCATAGAAATCTCAGATTCATTGAATAAATTAGCTGAAAACAAAAATGCTATTGTTGTTGGTGCTACAAATGATAAAGATCAAGTTACATCTTACAGTAGTATGGGAGAAGAAATCGATAGTCTCATTAAACCTGATATTGTTGCTCCAGGTGGTAGCAAGATACCTAATCATCGTTCAGTAATTGCTGCTGATAAAGAAATAGATAAAGCTACACCTTCTTATGGAACGTCAATTGCTACAGCTATAGTCTCTGCTTCGATTAACCTTTTGATAGAAGCAAGATGGAATACTTGGAATCAATGGAATAATCTAAATTTAACAGAATGGGCTAAACACTTAAAGGCATTTCTCTTAATGACTGCTTCAGAAACTAACCTTGGAAGGGAGGACGACCCGGCTACCACGATTGATGAAAGTGACTACTCTCCATCTTTATCTCTTGCTCCATTGACAACTGGTTTAAAAGATATTCATGAAGGTTATGGTAGATTAAATATTCAAGCTGCCATTGATGCTCTAACAAAAATTATTAAGGTTAATAGTTCAATTAATGGGAATTTATTAAGTTCGCAAGAGAATCCTTTAGGAACACATGTGTTTGCTCGACAAGTTGAGCTAATTGAGGATGTCCAATATAATTTTAGTTTATCAATAGCCGATTCAAATGCTAATTTTAATATGTTTCTGTTTTCAAATGAATCAAATCAATATGGAGAACCGATTTTATTAGGGTCTTCGAGAAAATGGTATGGTAATTTTGATAACTTCTATTTTATTCCAAGGAATAATCAAACCAATTGTGTAATCGTTGTTAAAGCAATTGGGGGAAATAGTGATTTTACCTTGAATATATCTACTGTAGAAAATTATTTTGCACCAGAATTGAAAATACCCGAAATAAATTATTTGGGGGGCTCTAAAAATACAACAGTAATGAGTCTCCAAGAATTTATGGGAAATGACCCAAAAAAGAACTATAGTATTGATAGCTATAGGTTTTATATTGAATATTATGATAATGATACTTCCAATGTTCCTCCACAAGAAGTTTATGTCTCCATTATAGAGACTTCTGAAAACTACACTTTAACTCAATACTACTCTACAGATAATAATTATACTGATGGAACTTTATTTATAAGTGATTATATTCAATTTTCTAAACCAGGGAGATATCAATATTTTTTCATTGCTAGCGATGGTAAATTTAATACATTCTTTCCAGAGACAGGTTATATTAACATTACAATTGAA
>CAYNEU010000347.1:0-6590 GCA_964396275.1 uncultured archaeon
AAAGCTAGTAATGAAGTGTATAGAGTAGGTGATACAACCATATTTAGCATTTCTATGGAAGAAGCTAAAACAATACAATTTACGGTTCGAGAGGATTCAATCGTACGATTTAATTATACTAGTTTGCCCAATCCTACTGGAGCACCAGCATTGAATTCTTTAGGATTCGCAAACGCCTATATTTATAGAGATTCAAAGAATTTTATATGCTATGACATAAATACTGCTAAACTGACAAGAACAGTGGATTCAACTGTTTTGCGTTGGCACTACATGCCAGCTGGAACTTATATAGGTGTAATTAAAAACACCAATCCTTTTGCAAATGGTCTTTTTAAAGTTAGTTCACAAGTATATGAATGGTCTGATGAATCTATTCCTGTAAACGACTTAGTCTATCCTCAAACATCTCCTACAGAATTTGTAACTGTTGAGTTTGGACCAGATTCAATCTTCGGAAGCCTTAAGGACCCAGTAGGAATTGATATTGAGATTCCAGATATTGGCCAATTCAGATTGAATACGAGCATATGGCTTTCAGATAATCCTGGATTAAATACCTCATTTTCGCCTACGTATCTTTATTTGTATAACAGTACAGACTCAGAATTCTACACTTATGGTTATCCTCAACCTGTTTTTTCACTTGATGGATCTAGTACTATAAATGATTTCTTATATATTGCAGCCCCAAATGTATGGACAGGCATGACATTTGATTTCTCAGTTCCTGGAGCTGGTGGAAATATGCACTTTGATATCTATGACGGTGGATGGCCTACTCTTGATTGGGAAAGTGACGGTACTAGTCTACTTACTACGGATGGTATAGTAGAATTTGATGTGTTGGGAGATCCTGGTACTGATTTTGATGACTGGATAAGGGGAACTGGTGGGCTTGATATAGATCCAAATATTGATGAAAATGACTATTTCTGGATGAGAATAGACTGTACGAGTGATTACAGCAGTGGAACTGTTCCTGTAATACAAGAATTAACATTATTGAATGCTACACTAATAGGAGATTTAAATTATATCCTATTAGGAGAAACTGGATTTGAATATAGTGATTATTGGAGTGAAATTTTTATTAATCAACCAGCACCTTCTACTGATCTTATGGTCGGTATAGATGCTGATATAAGTGATTTTGATGATAGGGATTCCACGATGATAAGAGGGGGTGATCCAATGACCGTTGGTTTCGAAGCAGGAACATATAAATTAATTATAATTCCAGAACTATGGACAAATCCAGGTTCAATATCCATTCAGTTCGCTGTTGAGAATTACTGGGATTATGCACCACATGCAACCTATAATATTCAAGATTTAACCCCTACTCCAAATCTTCATGCAATTGATATAAAAAACTTTACATTAACGGGATATTCTAATATAACTGGGTCTATCTATGATTACGGATTAACAATGGAATATAACCATACTGAAAGTCTTCTTCCCTATGGTGGTGAAAGCTATTTTGTTCTTGAATGTGTTGGTGAACCCTATCAATGGACACAATTAGTTGCTACAGTACAAGGTTTAGGTACAGGTGATTATGATCTTTATATACTCCAAGATCTTCCTTGGATCGGCACTACTGGCCCTAATAGCGAATGGAAATCCTTCACTCCTATTACAAACGTCGATTATAATTATACTTATGAGTTTGGAGTTTTCTCTGATCAATTTACTTTGCTATTTGAAGTTGATGCGGATGCTGGAAATAACGTCACTTTTTATCTTTCTCTAAGCCAATATGACACCCTACCACTCATAACAAGTGATGTGAAAGCATCATATACACCACCATTAAGTGATGCATTAATACTCGCCTTAGCAATAGGCATCCCAGCAGCAGCTGGAGCTGTTGTTGTTGTGTATGTCTTGAAAAAGAAGGGTAAAATTTTAACAAAACATCCATCATAAATTTAAAAAATTAATTACATCTTTTTTTTTATTTTTATATCTATTTTTAGAATTTAATAAAATTTATTGATATTAAATTACATTTTTTAAGATTTTTGAGAAAAAAGTTAAGATATTTATCAAAATATAAAATCTTAGGATTTTGGGAAAGAATTAACAGATATTATCTAAAATTTTTAGAGAAATAAGGCCTTTGAGTAATATTTTGAAATTTCATTCTTATTAAGATCTTAATAAAATTCAAAATTATTTTATTAAAATGAAACGGATTAACAATTTGTGCAAAAAATCGGACAATCCTTTTCATAAAAAACGATTTATTATTCATATTTTTAAAGAAAAATTTCTTTTTTCAATTAAAATTATGAACTGTTTTAGCTTTTATTTTTAAAATAAGGATGTATTAGATAAAAATCAAAAACCTAATCTCATAATAATATCATAGCAATACAATTCACGCAATAATAGAACAGAACGTTCATTAAATTCACGAAACATTTATTAGGATAGTTGACTAGATGCATATTAGAAAAAAAAATTATTTTTTTTCTGGTAGTGGAATGTTCGTTTTTAGCCCATAATTTATTCCTCCACGAATAATACTAAAATAGCATTCCATTACTCCTTATTTTTTTTTATAATGTCCTCTAATTTCCCAAACATATCTAAATTGGGAGATATCCATTTTTTGAGCTCTGATTTCTTTAAACTTCAATTAATCCTATTTGAATTTTTTGCTTTCTTGGTATCCCGTTCCGATTATTTCGCCAATTTTATAATAACGATTATCTAATGCGTAGATAATTGGATCAAGTTTTACCATATCTGCAATTATCTGGCTTTCTTCACTTTTAATCACAAAATCTTCACTAACATAAGATTGTACAACATCTCCAATGAAAATCTGTCTATGTTGAATGGTGAATTCTTTGATAACTTTACATTCTAAATTCACAGGGCATTCTCGAATCATGGGTGCTGTTTCTAATTCACCATAAAATATGTTAAATAATTGTGATTTATCCACATCATTTCCAGATGAGACTCCACAATAATCAGTTTTTACAAGAAGGTTAGTTGTTGGAAAATTTATACTAAAGGTTTTGTTTTCAAGAATTCCTTTATTTGTATAATGATTTTGACCTGAAGAAATGTAAACCAGTGGAGGTTTAATACCCATTATTCCAACGTCTCCCAATGTCTCAAAATTAGGTTGGTTATTAACAAGTGCCCCAGCAAGAATGATTGGGATAGGATAAACTAAAGGAACTTTTCCGAATTTAACTTTCTCAGCAGACGATAATGTTTTTATGAAGAAGTCATCTATTTGATTTATTAGCCAACTTTTCAAAGGATCTTGAATTGGAATTTTTTTAAAATCTCCTGGATCCTCATAACGAACTGTAATTAATTTATTAACATTTTTAGCCCGGTAAACAACCGGACAGTTGTAGTATAGATTTAATGGATAATTATAGTCAAAAGGGAGTTCATAAAGTTCAGTTCGTTCCATGGTCGAGAGAATCACACCTGATAAAATTGCTTGATGAATGAAAATAGCATAAAGGTAGTTCTTATTGTAATAATCTTTAAAGCCTTGCTCATTAAATAAATAATTATAAAAATTCCACCATGACTGAAGCAGTCCTTTCTCTGGTCTAATAATTAAACAACCCGCATTAAAGTAAGGTCGAAGCTTGTTATGATCTACGTGTGTTTTCATTGGAAAAATCTGTTCTTTAGATACATTACATTTTTGATATACTTGTTCCCAAAATGGATCGATTGGTTCATCAAAAAATGACCCAATATTAGTGTGATGAACTGGTCGATATCCTAAATTCTTATCATCATCTAAAAGAAAGTGTTTTGGCTCATTAAAAATTATTGTATTTGAACCAAGCCATGCAAGAAGGTTTCCTTTTTCTTTTGCTAATAATTCAGCTTTTGCAGCAGCAAGAACATATGTAATAAATGGAAAATTTGGCTCATCCTCGGGTGAAAAAGGAATAAGTTCTACACTCAGAGATAAAAATAGCTCTCTCATTTCTTTAGCAATATTTTCTAATGCTTTTGGAGTTAACACCCAAATTGGATAATCTGATAAAGAACCTCCGAATTTACGAATACTTGCTGAAAGCATTAAATCTTTTGAATCTGAACAATTAGATATATACGCATAAATTAACTTTTTCATCCTTAATTATCTCATTTTATATTCTTATTTTTAAATGAATATAAATAGAAAAACGAATAATTAAATTATTCTAATGAAATAGATTCAATAACCAATATTATAAATTAAGGCGATATTGAAATTATTCCTCTATTTTAATCTTTTTAATCTCATCAATTAGAACTGGGATGATTTCATGTAAATCTCCCACTATCCCGTAATGAGCCCAATTAAAGATTGGAGCATTTGGGTCTTTATTAATCGCCACAATAATTTCTGAATTTTGCATTCCAACTATGTGCTGAATCGCGCCTGAAATTCCACACGCGATATATAATTTAGGAGATACAGTCTTTCCAGTTTGTCCAATTTGTCTATCTGCATCTAACCAATTTAATTCAACGGTAATTCTGGATCCTCCTAATTCAGCATCCAAAACTTCAGCTAATTCTTCTATAACCCGAAATTTCTCTCTAGAACCAACACCACGTCCTCCAGCAACGATAAATTTAGCATCTTCAAGGTTCACGTTAGTTTTTACTTTATCTATAACTTTTAATATTTTTGAAACTGAATCTTTCTCTTTAAATTCATACTCAATCTTCTTAATGTTAACACTTTTTTCTATCTTTTCAGGCATGTCAAAAATACCAGCTCTAACTGTTGCCATTTGTGGCCTGCTAGAGGGGGTTCTAATAGTTGCCATAATGGAACCACCATAAGTTGGACGAGTTTGAAGTAAATTTCTAGTTTCAAGATCCATTTCTAATCCTGTACAATCAGCAGTTAATCCTGCATTAAGTCTTTTTGCCACTCTTGGAGCAAAATCTCTTCCTGTTGGGGTGGCTCCAATTAATATAATTTCTGGTTTATTCTCTAAAACTAGTTCCGTAATTGCTTTTGTATATAAATCTGAATAATAATCCTTCAATATTGGAGATTTAATATAAATGATTTCATCCATCCCTAATAAGCTAAATTCCTCTAATTTATCATCGAAATCAGCTCCCAATATAATGAATGATAAATGAACTTTTAATAGATCTGCCAATTCTCTTCCTTTGCTAAGTAGCTGAAATGATACATTCTGAATTTTATTTTTATAATGTTCTGCTATAACCCAAACTCCTCTGAATTTGGAGATATCGACTTTTTGAGCTCCAACATCTTTACGTTTAAGAGAAATTGCTTCTTCAGGACAAGTTTCTATACATGTTCTACAAAGAGTACAATTATCCTCTAGGACTTTTGCTATATTATTTTCTAACTCAATAGCATCATACATGCAGCTTTCCACACAGCTGGCGCAACCAGTACATAGCTTTTCATCAATTATAATACTCAAATATATAATCCTCTTAAAAAACTTTATCGTCTTTTAAATATTTTCCTAATTTTTTAGCTATCTCTTCAGGAGAACCATCTAACATGATAGGATTTACTTTCCTCTGAGGAAAAAAGATTTTCTTGACTTCAGTCATGGATCCATTTAAACCAATCTTGGAACTGTCGACATTTAAAGCATTAGAATCTAAATATGCTACATTTGCTTTTTCATAAGCTCTCATAATTCCTGACATACTTGGATATCTAGGCTTATTTATATCGGTTAAAACTGAAATTAATGCCGGTAATTTTGTCTCAATGATAACTATCTCAGTAGCTCTAAATTTTCTCTCGACGATTATTTTATCTTCACTTAATTCAACCTTTTGGACATAAGTAATTTGTGGAATCCCTAATTCTTCTGCCAACTCTGGTGGTACTTGTCCAGTATCTCCATCTACAGCTTGAGCACCACAGATAATTAGATATTTTTCGTCAGGATCAGATTCATTTAATATTTTTTTAATTGCTAAAGCAAGAGTGTGTGAGGTTGCTAAAGTATCTGCTCCAGCAAAGGCTCTATCACTTAGTAAAAATCCTTTATCTACTCCCATTGCTAATGCTTCGCGTAATATATCTTCTGCTTGAGGAGGACCCATACTCAAAGCTATAACTTGTACTCTATGTACTTCCTTGAGAATTAAAGCTAATTCAAGAGCATTTCTATCATTTGGATTGATTATAGACATTACACCTTCTCGTACTAGTGTATTTGTCTTTGGGTCGATTTTTACCTCTGAAACCCCTGGTACTTGTTTAATACATACAAAAATTTTCAATCCGAAATCATTACCTCATTAACTTAACTCAAAAATCGTATAACTTCTTTTGAAAGGAATAAAAAATCCTAGAAAAATAAATTTTCCGATAACAAAATAAAAAATTAAGAAATTAATTGATTATTTCATAATTCTTAATTGATTTTTTTTACGCTCCTTTTCTTAACAGATTACTAGCAATTACTAATCTTTGGATTTCGCTAGTTCCTTCATAAATTTCACCCATCTTTGCGTCGCGGAAATATCTTTCTACTGGGTATGCTTTCATCAAACCATACCCTCCATGAATTTGAACAGCTCCATGAGCTGCTTGC
>CAYNEU010000348.1:0-2088 GCA_964396275.1 uncultured archaeon
CATTTCCATGGCTTTTCTGCCCATTTCATAACCGCTTTGCTCAATTGAGGTTAAGCCGGGATCGGTAACCGTACTGATTATACTGTTAGAAAAACCAACAATGGCAATATCATCAGGAATTTTAAGGTTTTTGTTTTTGGCACATAACATGGCAGCAGAGGCTGCATTATCATTAACTGCAAAAATGCCGTCGGGAGGGAAAGGAAGATTTAATAACCGGGGTACTGTTTCTAATGCCTCTTCGTGTGTATCGCATTTCACTATTATTTCGTTATCAATTTGTATATGATTGTCTTTCAATGCCGATAAATAACCTTCCAGCCGGTTTTTACCAATAGCTAGGTGTTGAGGGGCAAATAAATGGGCAATTCTTTTGCATCCCTGTTCAATTAAGTGTTTGGTAGCATTATAAGCGCCGTTAAAATCATCAACTATTACCCTGTCTGTTTTCATTACCGGGCAAAATCGGTCGAAAAATACGATTGGAATGCCATTTTCATATAAATTAATAAAAATGTCGTAGTTTAAGCTGATTTTATTTAATAAACTTAGATTTTCAATAACCTTATTGATAAAACCTTCCTCATTATGATGATCTATACCTGATTTATAAGAATTCTTTAAATTTCGAATGATGCTTTCCTTATTCAGATAATCAATGAAATCTAGCATAAAAATTTGGAAATTGATAGCATTTTTTAAAATTAAATAATATGAGTATTTCTTTTTTTTTATTTATAATTTAATAGTATCAATTATATATTGAGACAATGGTATAAAATTGAAGATGTAAGAAATTGAGAAATAGATTTCTAAAATATAACAAATTTAAATAATATTGAACTATTAGTTTTTTGTTAGAGTAAAAGAAATTCATAAATGAATAATGATAATCGACATATTTCTGATCATAGCTTCAATAATAATTTCTCTGATTGGGACTACTTATGTTTATTTCAAGCGAGAAAATTTTGGTAATAAATTAAATTATTATGCAAATAGCTCAATCTATTTATTTCTGGGAATTTTCTTTTTTACATTATTCCTTTTATCAACTGAGATTTATTTTACAGGAAATATTGCATTAGTTTTTTGGAAAATCTCAATAGTATTTTGGGTATTTTCTTTAGGTTTGTTGAGTGTTATTCATAGATTTATAATTAAATTTGAAAAGAAAGTAGTCTTATCAACTCTTTTTTATTCACTAATAATAGGAATAATCTTAGGTTTAACCTTCTTTTCTGAGGCATTTGCTATTAACTCAATTAGTGGATATTATTCTATTAAATTTAAAAATTTATTATTATTGCTTATTCTATTATGTTATAACTTTATAATAATAGGTGTTTTTTGCTATAATCTTATAAAATTTTATTCCAGTATTGGTAATAATAAATCAAAAAAGTTACTAAGCAGTTTTTCTATTCAATTTTCACTTATGATTATATCATATTCCGCTTATATTCTCACTCAGAATTTTATTTTCAGATATCTTTATGTCGTAGTTTATTTAACAGGAGCATTTTTAGCATCTTGTTATATTATCAAAAAACCTTTTCTATTTATTGAACTAACTAATAGAATTTATGATTTTATAATCTTCCATAGAAGCGGAATTCTTTTGTATTCATATAATTTTGAGACTGGAGAAGAAACTGATGATTCCCTCTTAAAAGGCTCAATACTAATTGGGATTAACCATATCCTCTCGAATTTTATAAATAAAAAAGACCAATTAGGGCTTATTAAAATGCAAAATAGAGATATAATACTTGAATATGATAATAATCATGGTTATGCTATTTTGTTGACAACAAACCATAAAAACGATTATATCGATAGAGCAGTAAATAATTTTATGAATAAATTTACTACACTGAATAGAGAAAAATTGAAAAACATAAATGGTTTAATTGATGTTTCAGCATTTGGAAATGCAAAGGAAATAATTACGGAATTTTTCAAACCTTTTATTAAAAGAATTAGATGAATAGGGAAAATAGGCATATTAAATAAAACAAGAATTTCTGATTTTCTCAGATTATATCTTAAATTAATAAAGAATAAAGTAAATTTATATTTATTTAT
>CAYNEU010000349.1:0-2045 GCA_964396275.1 uncultured archaeon
TTTTCTTCTTTTGGATATTTTTTTCTATTTTTTTACTATCAGATTTTAACTCCCTTTCATAACCACACCTACACGCCAAAAAAAACGTTTCACTTACTTTTTTTTTCCTTAACATATTTCCACATTCAGGACAGAATTCAACCATCTTGATTACTTTGGCATGAGATATTATATATATACATTAAAAATAATTATGTTTAAAAAATGTTATTATATATATAAATGTACACAAATTTTTGAATTGTATATAATAATTAATCGCTTAAAAATGAGTTCTATGAAGTTTAAAGAGTTTATCACATTTTTTGAAACAAAAAATCTCAAAGAAACTTCAAAATTTTATTTAGATATCCTCAGATTATCTCTATATAAAGATCAAGATGTATACTTAATCTTTAATATTAATAATCAAAGTAAAATAGCCTTTTGCTAACATATTGCGGTTGTTCATGAAGAAAAATGTCAATCCTCATTCTTTTAACAGAAAAGATTGATGAAACATATCATAAATTAATTAAATTTAGAGTGGATGGCATAGAACAACCTAAAATTAATGAAAAATTTAATATTTATCACTTTTTCTTTAAAGATCCTAATGGTTATATGATTGAGATTCAAAAATTTTTAGACTAAAAGAAGGCTATTAAAAATTAGATTATTAGGTTTAATTTAATTCTTTTTTTATTTGATATAATTTTTGATAATACTTAAAATTCAATTCCTTCATATCCTGAATTATATCTGCATTTATCCGTTTTTCTCCCGTAGATTGAAACTCTAGATCCCCAATTACATTAATTAAATCATTCTCTTTAAAATTAAAATCATCAATTCTAATGATGTTAACATTAATTTGGTCTGTTTGATCATCTAAAACAATAAGTTCATCATTAATTCTACTTTTTATATATCCTGTAACTTGGATTCGCTCATCATCGATAGTGATATCCTTTATCATCCTTTGTTTTGCGTGCGAAAATGACATTTTTTTTTTAAATAAGAATCATTTAATTATTTAGTACAAATTTGAAAATATAAGATAAGTATAAATAATTAATTTAAAACCTAAAATTGATATTATTAAAAGACTAATATCAACCATTATTAATAATGCGAATTACACAATATTATCTTATTTATAATTGAATAATTTTACTGAAAGAATATGAGCTTTAAATTAAAATTAGAAAATAGTCGGATATTGAAAGGAATAATTGAAACTCTTGCAAGTATTATTGATGAAACAGAGTTTCGAGTCACTCCTAAAGAGTTTACAATTTCAGCGATGGATCCTAGTAGGATTTGTTTATTAAAACTATCTGTGAAAAAGGATAATTTTGATGAATATCAATGTTCTAAAGAATCAAAAGTTGGACTGAATTTAGATGATTTAGATAAAATTTTAAAAAGATGCGCGGCGAATGATTCTGTTGAAATTGATTTTAATGAAGCTGATCAGAAAATAAAAATCAAAATGCAACGTGAGGGTATGACCCGCACCAGAACTTTTAGCTTAGCTTTATTAGATATTGATATTGAAGAAATTCCTATGGATAATTTATTAAAGATAGAATATCCTTCAAAATGGGTTATTGAGCCAGATTTTTTAGTTGAAGCAATAAAAGATGCTGAAATTTATTCCGAAATCCTTAACATGACTTCAACAGAAGGACAAGGATTAATTTTTAGTTCAACAGGGCAAATTGGTGAAATGGAATATAATCTTAGTGAAGATGATTTAATAGAAACAAGTCTTAATGGAACTAGTAGTGGTGCATATTCCTTAACATTTTTAAAAGCAATTTTAAAAATAGCTTCAATTACAGAAAAACTAGAAATATCTCTAAAAACTGATCATCCATTAAAAATGATATTCAATCTTCTTGAAGGTGGCGAATTAAGTTACTTCTTAGCTCCTAGAGTCGAAGAAGCTGAATTTGAAGAAGATGAAGATATGGACGAATTTTAATCAACTACAATTGCCGTAACTTGTAACTTTTCAAAATAGTTTAGAAAATTCCAGAAAATTTTAGAAAAAAAAAATA
>CAYNEU010000350.1:0-4226 GCA_964396275.1 uncultured archaeon
GCAAAACATACAGGAGCTGTTATAAAGAGTAACCCCAAAATTAATCCATCTAAATATCCTGGAAATTCTATGATTAATTCAGGGTTAGTAAATCGGATTATATATAGAACTAAAAGAATAATAAGATTTATAGATAATACAA
The DNA here is from genome assembly GCA_964396275.1 of uncultured archaeon. Taxonomy (GTDB): domain Archaea; phylum Asgardarchaeota; class Lokiarchaeia; order Sigyniarchaeales; family SOKP01; genus Loki-b32. Next base: position 143 of record CAYNEU010000350.1, read on the forward strand.
TTAATGTTTTTAATTTACGCCCCTTTCGCTTAATTCCAAATTTTACAACACCTAATCTAGGTTTAGTTATAAATTTTTTTGCAGATAAAAAAAAAAATAACCCAATTCCAATAAAAATAAATGGTACAAGCATATCTATATGATTTGGTAACAGAGAACTAATACTCATACCCATACCTAAACCTAGAATTAAAATACCAAAATAAATATCTAAAATTCCATCTTCGAAAGTAGATCTCCATGTTCTTTTCTCAATTTCCTTTAAATCAATCTTTTCTGTTATTTTTTTCACCTTAATATTAAATTTTAAGACATATTATCCAAAAATATTTTAATATTTACTACAAATATTGCAGAAAATACTATAATTAATATGATTCTTAAAAGTAATATCTTTTTCAATTATTTCTCCTCCTTTGATTTATTTTTTTTTATTTCTTTATTAATAAGGATAAAGTATTAAAAAAAAAGAAGAAATTTCATTTCTTCTATCTAATTTTACTCTAGTCTATTCAATTTTTTCATGCCAAAATACAAAAGTGGAAGACTTACACCGATATTGTACAGAAATAAAGGAGTCTGTACAATTAATCTCAGTGACATAGCACTCTCGGGATTAATGAATATTAATAGTCCAATTGGCATAAACAGTAAAGGTTGTAAAAGTAACATAGAAATCATGGTATTACCTTTCATACTAGAATCTCTTTCTCCAAATGCAGGAGAGATGCATTGAATCCCCATAGCTTGACACATTGATATCTCCGCAAATATTAAAAACTCAACAAAGAAAATAACTGTATTAATAGGATCAATATTGGAAAACAGGTTAAGCATAATTGTAACTAAAGTTGTTAAGAACAAATTGAATATTAACATCATTAGCAGGTAAGAGTATATGATTGCTTTGATACCTCTGGGAGATCGTTTATAAACCCATATTAAATCCTTAGAATCAACAAAAGCAAGATGTCCAATAAGTATACTGCCTATACCGCCACCCATTGCGATTAACATAGTATTACTAAAGATTATTCCAAATGCATCATCATCCATTGCAGACATAAAATAACTCATGAATCCTATGAGTCCTACAACATAAGCAACTCTAGCTATATTCGCTTTTTTTCTAAAAAATCTCTTTAGTTGCATTACAATTAGGCCACCCCATTTACACCCAGAAATTCTTCTTACTAATTTATAAAAAGAATTTTCATGTGCTATGATTGAAACATTGCTCTTTTCAATTCCTCCTTCTAGAGTATAAAAGGATTCAGCTTTTCTGTAAGAAACATATAATATAATAACTGGAACACTGACAGCTAGTAGCACACTTATCCATATGTTGAGAATAAATGTACTGAGAAAAATTGGATCTATCGTATATATTATAATGTTTGAATACCATAGAGAGGGGTAAAGTGCTAACCAATTCTTTAATTCGGGGTGTTCCAACAAGAAATTTAGGAAAAACATTACTGCATACATTATCACTACTAAGAGAATTGTAAATATCCATACCATAACCTTTCCTAAATCTCTTGCTCTTTCACTTTTAGAAATTTTATGTTCAATCCAACTTGAGACAATAGAACCTATGAGATTAGCAAAATATACATGACCGAAAATAGTTCCATATATTATGAAATATTGGATTACTGATAAATTAACTATTGGATTTATTATCCCTATTATTATGGGAGCAACGATTAAGACTGCCGTTGAATATAGTGGAGATTTACCCAGAAATTCTCCTAGAAAAATATCATTCGCCTTAACTGGTGTTGCCAATAAAGTTTCTTTTGATGCAATCTCATTTTCCTTATATACATTATTTAAAGGATATATTAGAAATGCTAAGAATAGCATCATCATAATGGATTCGATCATAATAGCAACGACGGGCTTGAAGACTTCGGAGAATTCCTCAGCTAAAGTTGGCATAAATAAATCGAATAAATAAGGAGCTATAACCACTGCCCACACTAATAGAAGTGAATATATAGCTATAAAAAAGAATTTACGATGATTTCTATAATTACTAGTTCTAAGTCTTATCTCATTCTTCGCAATTGTTATCCATAAACTCTTTTTTCTATTAATTAGATCCGGTAAATATTTCTTTGCCATTTCAGATGCAGATGTTTCAACTACTTCTTCTGTTGTGAGAACCGTCATTTATATCTTACCTCGACTTATTGCGTTTATTTCTTTTTTTACTACTGAGTTCATGATTATTTGGAATCTCCTCTCTCCAACCAAGCAAATCCTCAATTTGAGATGCTCCAGTAATTTTTAAATATGCTTCCTCCAAATCTTTTGCACCAACTGATTCAATTATCTCTTTTGGTGTTCCCTCAATTTTAATTTCGCCATCAACTATGATTCCAATTATATCACATAATTCTTCGGCAGTATCAAGAAGATGAGTGCATATGAAAATTGTTTTATCTGCTTTCTTTGCTAATTGAGAGATCAAATCTTTCACCATTCTAGCCGCAGCAGGATCTAAATTTGATGTAGGCTCATCCAAAAATAAAATTTCAGGGTCCTGAATCAATGCCGCACATAGACAGACTTTTTGCTTCATTCCTCTTGAATATCCTTCTAAAAGATCATTTTCACGACCTTCCAAATTAAATAACTCTATTAATTCATTGATTCGATTGGAAATTACATTTTTTGGCAAATAATATAATTCTCCAATAAATTCTAAGAATTCTTTGGCAGTAAGTTTAGAATATAACCCAGGAGATTCTGGTAAAAAGCCACATATCATTTTAACTTTCTGACTTTCGGATACGATATCATACCCTCCCACTAAAGCATTTCCTGAGGTTTTCGATATTATAGCATTAAGTATCCTGACAGTTGTAGTTTTTCCAGCACCATTTGGTCCTAATAATCCATAAGTCTTTCCATAAGGAATGTTGAGATTTATTTCATTAACAGCAAGAAGATTTCCAAAACTTTTAGAAAGATTCTGGGTTTTAATTGCTTGTATTTTACTCAAAATTTTTTACCTCCATTTTTTTATTTTGATTTTTATTTTCGTAAGAGACAATGAATATAAGAAAAATTATAAATAGGAAAGATCCGAAATCAACGTTATAACTAATCCATCCACGACTTTCTCCATAAATTATAAAGATTTCTAAGAAAGCAAAAATTATTCCAACTATACATATCCCACATGGGTTATTGTTTTCCAAATTGTTCGCCTCCTATTTCATTTTGTCTGTTATAATCTTCATTTAAACTATTCTTTTCGAGTCGATATCTAATTAGAAAACACATATTCGTAGCTAGAGAAATTCCCACAAACATCCCTTCGAAAAAACCGATTAATGGTAGATCTGGTAGAAACATACCCATTATAAGGGATATTGTTAAAGAACTTGATCCAATTATAAACATAGATTCCTTCTTCATATTTAACCTAACCTAAATTGAACTAATCTATATATTTTAAATTTTCTTAAATTCAGTCCTTAGGGACTTTCTTAAGTCCTAATAAAATTATATGAAAGAATATATTTAAAGCTTTGTATAGCAAAGTACTTTACGATCTGATTATGAGTTCTTATAAGTTGAAAACCTTATTACAGTTATAATATTTACGTTGAAGCGAAATTCTTTAAGACTATCTTGAATTTATTCCAAGAGTGATACTTTTCTTTAGGATTAATAGTATATTAAAAACTTTTTAAATAGAATATTGAAGGTATAAATAATAATTAGTCATATAATTATATTAATCCAAATTTATGAGTTGTTTTAAAAATGGAAACTAGTTATAATCATAGAACAATTAGGAAAAAAGAGGATGTAGGTACCCAAGGAACAATTATTTCATTAAAATTTACACCTGATGGAAAATATATTGTTTGTGCTTCAAAAAACTATTTTGAAATTTGGGATATTGAGTCTGGAAATCAAGTTAAAAAGGTTAAAGCAACGACGGGTACTTTTAGTTGGGTAAATGATGTAGCAGTTTCTCCTGATGGGCGATATATTATTACTGGAATAGAGAATGTAAGAATAAAAGTATGGGATTTTTCATCTGGAAATTTAGTATGGGAAG
>CAYNEU010000351.1:0-4561 GCA_964396275.1 uncultured archaeon
TATGGGATAATTACAAGAGTAATTATAACGAAGCACAACATTTTTTTATTTCTTAATTAAACATGGGCATTTAATATAAAATAGATACTTAAAGTTAAAGTAATTAATATTGATAATTGAGAGATTATCGAAGATTTTTAAGTATTAAAGATAATATTAAATTAAAAAAAATATTAAAAAGGAGAAGTAAAAATTGACTCTATGCTTTGTTTTAATGAATGTTCAAGCGGGATACGTAGAACCTGTCGTTCGTGGTTTAGAAAAAATACCAGAAGTTAAAGAGAGTTATCCTGTTACTGGAGGTATCGACATCATTGTTAAAGTGGAAGGGCAAGATGTAGAAACAATCGCAAAAACAATTCTAGCGAAAATTCACAGTATTACAGGTGTTAACCGTACAGAAACTCATATCGTAGTTCCCCTATGAAATATTTGAAATTAGGAATTTATTAATATGAGATAATAAAAGAAAAAAATAGGAGTTCATTAGATTTTTATAAAATTCTCTAAGATTCACCTGAATTTGCGTTTTCTTTTTCCATTTCAGTTTTAATAAATCTAATGTTTTCTTTAAGGGTTTTCTTTATTGGGTCATCCTTTATCTTTAGTTTATCTAAAATCTGAACTGATTGTTCAAATAATTCTAACGCCTCGGGGTATTGATTTTTTTTATAATACATTCCTGGAAGATTAAAAAATTTATAGGAGATACATTGAGTAGCAGTTATAATAATCCATACGAGTATTAGTATTGTTAATATCCATTCGATTAAAGGGTTAAACAAAATTAAAAGAAGTATAAGCATAATGCCAATAAAGAAACCATAGAATGCTAAATATTTTTTAAATGCTGGTCCCTTATACATTAAAGATTTAGGTACTAAATACATTAAGTAACTGTAAAGAACTATATACAAAGAAGATCCAATAAAGGCAGTAGCTGCAACGAAACCATGAAAAGCAACAAATGCTGCTATATATGTTTCGTCTGGAATTATTCCAACTAATGCAATACACATGTTTGTGAAAATTGCTATTCCAGTTGCTATTCTTCTAAGATTCTCGTTAATATTTACTAATTCCCGTTCTAGATAAATATAAAATGGAATTAATAGAGAACCAGTTACAACAAAAGCAATACTGAATAATGATTTTGCTTCCATTAGCCCTAAACTACTCACGGTATGTATTAATGGATTGTATCCCGGAGTAAGTAAAGCGGTTAATGGCAACATAAATGTCATAAACAATGCACCAGAAAGACCAAATAATACTTCCATCCTAGATTCTGTTTTCAATACCATTTTCATCCCTTCTTAAAATAATTATTATCATCAAAATTTATAAATCTTTTATGCAATTTTCTTATAAAAGATTTCTCTCCAATTAGAGAAAGAATATAAATCAAATAAAATGAAATAAAAAGTAAAATTTTATATTAAAATAAACTGATATTTATAATTAGTTAAAATACCTAAAAATCGATGAAATGATCCAATGAATGAAAAGTTCACGTTCAAAATTACAGTTATTGGAGATGGTGGTGTAGGTAAAACCTCATTAATTAGAAAATTTACAAAAGGTGGTTTTCAAGACGAATACATTCAAACAATTGGAGCACAATTTTCCAAATATACTGAAGAGATCGAAGGTGATAGTTGTAAATTATTTTTCTGGGATATAGCAGGGCAAGATACCTTCCATTTCTTACGTCCTGCTTTTTATAAATCCAGCTTGGCCGCTATTATTGTATTTTCTCTTGAAGAAAATGATTTTGGTAGAGAAAGTTTTAAACATGTTCCGAATTGGCAAAATGAAATAAAAAAATTCTGTGGAGAAATACCTATTTTACTATTTGGAAATAAAGTTGATTTAATTAATGAGAAAATCTTCGATGAGGAGAAAATCCTAAAATTTGTTGATAAAAAAGACTTTTTCGGGTATTATAAGACTTCAGCAAAAACAGGGCAAGGAGTATACGAAGCTTTTCAAGCTATTATTCAAAAATTGTATTCTAAATATAAAGGAATCGCTGAACAATAGAAATAATTAAAAATTTAGGCAAATTTTTGAATTTCATGTTTAAAATCTCCAAAATTTAATGCTATACTCAATATATTTTAAAAATTATATCGATTAAAGCTCTTTTGGGAACGTGCATTTTCCCTTCATTATCTTTCCAATAGTTAAAAGAATCTATATAAGCTTCCATTATAGATTCTTCATCTGGATATCCTAAACTAATAACATGTTTAATTTTATAATAATCTGGAATATCTAATAATTTTCCTATCTTTTTTGCATTGATAGACCCCATCCAACAGCATCCAAAACCAAAATTAACGGCACCAAGTAATATATTTTCAACAGCGGCTCCAACATCAAAATCAACATATGCATTTTTTATGTTTGTATTTACAAGCACTATAATATATGCTGTAGGTTTTCTTCCTTTTTCAGGAGTTCTTTGTTCTTCAGGAAGAGAATTTGCCCAATTTACTAATGGAAACAATTTCTCCCTGATTTCAGCGTTATGAACAATGACAAATTCAAGGGCTTGAATATTTCGTGCCATTGGAGCTATACGGGCGTAATCAATTAATTTTTTTAGAAGTTCTAATGGAACGGGATCTTGTTTGAATCTTCTGATTGTTCTTCTCTTATAAATTATTTCTTCTAAATTCAAATTTCTCACTTCATTATTTGACCATATTCTATAATTTATAAAAATAAGAGTTTATAAAAATTTGTGAATTTAAATGGTTTTCATTTTAAATAATCGAAGTTCGTGAAACTGTTCTTTATTCTTAAAAAGTATAAAGTTTATACCATTATAGGTAATTGATTAAAAATCATTCTTATCTGAATTTAATGTAAAGTTCAATTAAAACGACATTCTTCAATTATTTTACATTTTCAATTAACTTCAGAAATTGATTATAATCATAAAACTTTGGAGGATTGTCGCTTAATAAATCACTCTCAGATAAAAGTGATTTAGAATATTTGAAATATCTTTCATTATTTTCAGTTAAAAAGAAAAATCTATTGTATTTTTGGCATACTTTTCCTACTGTACTAGAACCAACAAAAGGATCTAATATAATATCACCAATGTATTTAACTTCACAATTGATTTTTTCAATTTCATTTTCATTATTTGTCTTAAAATAATGAAAATCAGCTTGTCTTTTATCTTCATATTCATCTGGCTCAGTATAATATTCTTCTGGAACTTTTAACATTTTCGAAAGAGTAAGCATTAAAGGTTTTTCAATTTTTTCTCCTAAAGAACTATATATACCTCCTCTAATATTTGATTTTATAGTAGCCATAGCATTTATCATAATAAGAATTTCATTAATGTTAAAATTGACATTGGAAAAAAAGAGAGTATTCCTAAAATTCAGGAGTATTATATGGTGAATACTTAATTAAAAACTTGGAGGTTTTTAATAATGATTGACTATCGGAAATAGGGATACTTTTTCCAATTATTATAAATCTTTAATTTTTTATTAAGAATAGTTTTAAATAAAAAGTAAAACAAAAGATAATAACACTTTTAAAGTGTCATTTAAAAATTATAAAATATAAAAAAAGGCGTTAAACGTGGGAAGATCAGCTGGAACTTTTGCTATACTAATGGGAATACTAGCAATAATATTGGAACTAGTAGTGAAGTTGGCATTCTCTTTTCCTTATGCAGACATCGTCTTTTACATATTAGCCGCCCTTGCTATAATTGCCGGCATAATTGGAATCGCATATGATAGTTCAAAAAGCTATGCTTTGGGCGGTTTGATTCTGGGAATTATTGCATTAGTTTTATGGTTCATGATATAATAATCACAATATAAAAATTTAATTCATATTTTTTTTATATTTTTGCTTAATTTGATTTTCTCCTTTGAGATACATAAAAAGAAAATCATAATATTGAGGTTCGAATTTAAATAAAATCATAGTATACATTGGTTTTCATTTTAAATAATCGAAGATCGTGAAATCCCTCTTTCACGAAGATGCCGCTAGATAATTATAAACGCGATTTATACAATAATGTAGCAATAGTAGAAAATGCATAATCTACATTTTCTCCTTGTAGTGCTGAAGTTTCTATAAATCCTAAATTTAATTGGCTTGCTAGATTATTTGCCATATCAGTTGTTATCATTCTCTGCTCAACTAAGTCATTTTTATTTCCAATAACAAAACCAGTTAACATATCTGAGCTACTTTTTAATTGATCGAGGACATCTGAGTACCATCTAGGAATACTATTAAAGGTTTCAATTCTAGTCAAATCAAAAACTAAGAATACAGCATCAGAGCCTCGATAAAATTGTTGTCTCATTGTTTGAAATTTTTGCTGACCTCCAATGTCCCATAATGTTAACTGCACAACTGAATCTTCAACCTTGAAGATCTTATCTGTCACATGAACACCTAGAGTAGGTACATATGATCTTCTAAAAGCATTATCTGTATATCTTAATATTAATGAAGTTTTCCCTACATTTGGATCTCCCACGATAATTATCTTAAATTGATAATCTAT
>CAYNEU010000352.1:0-3417 GCA_964396275.1 uncultured archaeon
GAAATTTTTATTGCAGGTCCTATAAAATCTCCTCTAGAATATCTATAGAAATGCCGATGTATACTTTTAAATTTTTCTGCAGGATCCTTCAATACTGGTGTTTCAATAATTTTTTTAATAAAATGCATAATTTTTAGTAGTTTAATTTTTCTTTGAAGATAATTTTGTTCTATTTATTAAATATCAAAAGATTATAATTATAAATTTTATTCATTAATAAAATTAAAAAAAAATAAAATATATCTAAACATACAAACCACAAAAAATTTATTGTTATAGAACATGGCTGGTATTCCTTCTTTATCTTTATGGGTTTTTGCGTGGATTTTTCTTTTTATTGGGGTAGCTTCATTTGCAATTTTAATAATATATACTAAATATGGAAGAGAAGTATCTATTCGCCTTTCTATACTAAGTATGGGTGTTGGGTCTATATTTCTTGGATTCGCGTTTCATTTTTTACTACTCTCATGGGGGATATAATTTAAACAATTAAACATACTTGGAATTAAATTTAGTTTTTTTCCAAAATAAGTCTTGCAAAGTGATTTTAACAGTTTTATAATTTGTATTGTTAATATTTAAAAAAGAAGAAAAGTTTTCTTCTAATAATTAAAATTTCTTCAATCTAATTATAAAAAAAGAGAAGATAATATGTTATTTCAAATGGACTCTACACTTGAGTTTGTATTATGGCTTATCTTAGCAACAGTAATTGTAACACTAATTCTTTACATCGCGGTTCTACTTATTGTATCAAAGACTAAAGCCTCAGATAAAAAGTTTTTAATAATTCTTTTGGCATTCATCTGTGTTCTTATAATTCCTTTAGTTTTAGGCGCAATTGGTTCAATATTTGGAATTTTTAATGAAATTCCTTGGAGTGATGGTAATTATTTAACACTTTTAATACCAATAATTGGTTTTTTAATTGTATTGGTACTAGTTAAATTTCTCTTAGACGTTGCTTGGGATCATGCTTTATGGATATCTTTACTAACATTGTTTGTATTATTCCTTCTATATACTTTGATACCTGGACTTGCTAGCTTCCTTGGATTTACATTATAATGAATTTCAGAAATAAAATAATCAACACAACTATTTTTTTCTTTTAACAAATCGTTAAATGTGATTATTTAATAAATTTTCAATTTGTTAAGTAAAATGAGTCAGTTAAGAATTAAATAAAAAAAAATAGGAGTTCTATATTTTTTCTTTTAGTTTAAGTCTTGGAGCAAGTCCTAAGCTCATCATCTCTTGTAATAACAACTTGAATGCGTAGGAGCATACAACTTTAGAAATAATGGTTCCTTCTCCACATACTGGACAATAACGCTTATCTCTATTTCGATCATATACGGCTAAAAGTCCACATTTTTCACATACTAAAATCACAGTTCGATCAGATTCATCTAAAAGTCGTTCTTTTAATAATAATGCAGAACCATGACCAACTAAACAATCTCTCTCCATTTCGCCAAACCTTAACCCTCCTTCCCGCGCACGACCTTCTGTTGGTTGTCTTGTTAAAATTTGAACTGGTCCTCTTGCTCTCGCATGAAGTTTATCTGCTACTAAGTGATATAACTTTTGGTAATAAATTGGAGCGCAGTAAATTCCTGCTTCATATTTTTGACCTGTAATTCCATTATACATTACTTCTCTTCCATTAAATTCAAATCCCGCTTCTACTAATTGTTCTTGAAGTTTTGTAATATCTGTCCACTCAAATGCGGTTGCATCTCCTAATTTTCCTGTTGTACAGGCAATCTTTCCACTAATACCCTCAAAAAGTTGTCCTAATGTCATTCGTGATGGCATTGCATGAGGGTTTACAATTATATCTGGAATGACCCCAGAGGTAGTATATGGCATATCTGCTTGATCTACTACTAATCCTAAAACCCCCTTTTGGCCATGGCGAGATGAGAACTTATCTCCTAATTCTGGAATTCTTAAATCTCTAACTTTTATTTTAACTAATTTATTTCCATCAACTGTTTCTGAAATAATTACGGTATCTACAATTCCTTGTTCATTATGTCGCATATTTTTTGAGGTTTCACGTCTATTTGGTTGCATTAGTTCAAATTCTTCGTACGATTTTATAAATCTAGGAGGGGATGTTCTCCCAATTAACACATCACCTCCATTTACTTGTGTCTCGGGTTCTATTATTCCATCTACTTCAGATAATAACCTATATGATTCAGCTGACTTGAAACCTCTAACTCCTCTTTCTGGAATTTCAAATTTATCAACCTCTCCACCTGGATATTTTCTTTCTTCAGCATCGTAAGTTCTGAAAAAATGACTACGTGCTAGCCCTCTCTCAATTGATGCCTTATTGATGATGATCGCATCTTCTATATTGAATCCTTCGAAACTCATCATCGCAATGATAAAATTTTGTCCAGCGGGTCTCTTATTTATCCCAATAATTTCCATTGGACTGGTTTTTACTAATGGTTGTTGAGGATAATGTAATGTGTGTCCTCTGGTGTCTAATCTCAAGTGCATATTAGCTGCAAATAAACCTAATGCTTGCTTTACCATTCCCGCCTCATATGTATTTCTAGGGGATTGATTATGTTCTGGAAAAGGAATAATAGAAGCACAAATACCTAGAATTGCTGCAGGAGATATCTCTAAATGAGTATGTTCTACACTGATATCCTCCTCGAACATGGCAATATATGCATTTTCTTCTTCTTCGGCATCTAAATATTCAATAACACCCTTTTGAATCAAATCTGACCAAATAAATTTATTTTGTTTTATCTTTTCAATATCATCTTTTGAAACGAGTAGGTTTTGATTTCTTAAGACAAATAAAGGTCTGGTTGCTCTTCCAGCATCACAATTAATTTGAATTTCTCTGGATTCATGATAATATCCTATATTTACATGCTGCCCTATCTCGCCTTTCCTTCGTTTCTCTCTCAGTTGACGTATGAATGGATTATGTTGTTGATGTATACCAACTAATTTCCCATTTAAAAAGACTTTTACTTTCTCTCCTTTTATATTTTTTACCTCATTTATAGGAATAACACCTAAATCGATTAAAATATTTTCAATAATCCTCTCATTAGTTCCTACAGATATTATTGAAGCTAATCCAAGATTTTTAACTAAACCACAATTTGGACCCTCAGGAGTTTCCGCGGGACAAATTTTCCCCCATTGAGTTGGATGCAAATCTCTAGCTTCAAAATGTGGTTGACTACGGCTGAGAGGTGATATAACTCTTCTCAAGTGGCTTAACGTGCCAACATGATTTGTTCTATTTAAAAGTTGGCTGACACCTGCTTTACCACCGACCCAATTACCCGTAGCTAATGCATGTCTAATCCTTTCTGTAATCACATCTGCCCTTACCGCAGTTTTTATATTCGGAGCTCTACCTCGGAC
>CAYNEU010000353.1:0-4039 GCA_964396275.1 uncultured archaeon
TATCCCCTACTCCGCATTACCGAAAGAACTTAAAGATGATTACTTAGAAGTAGTATATTTCGAAAAATTAAAAGATACTCAAGACCAAATTCTTTTTATCGTTTCTCATTATGAACTGGGTTTGTTAGGTATTAAATTGAAAACAAGTGAGAACGTAACTGGAATTGCTGAAAATTATAATCTTAAGATAAAACCAAACGCGAAAGTTAAAATATATGAACCTGATGAAGACTTAAAAAATGCGTTTTTAATCCGGGCAATTATTGAAATAACAACTATAGATAAGGTCCAAATTAATTATACTCTTCCATCTTTCTTTAAACAGTTGAATCTGTAGCACATTATAATAAAAGAATGGTTATTCTTTTCTCAAATTTTTGTCTCGTTGTGAAATTTGATGACTGTGGATGGCACACGAAATACAGTAGTACTTTGTTTTGCTTGGAGTTTGAATTATTGTTCCTGACTTCTTCAATTCAGTATACATTCTGCTATCAACCAGAGAGACCCTTCTTGTTACTGCCTTAGCTTTACTACGAGCAACAGTTCGACCACACTTAGCACACTGAACTTTGGCATACTGTCCTTTGCTAGAACCGCTTCTACCGCCACTCTTTCTCTTTTTTGGAATAAAAATCAGCTATTTTTTATTTTTTCTTGTTAATCTTTACGTTTATAGATAATTTAAATTGTTCAAAACTTAAAAAATTTATCTTTAGCCATAAAAAACTATAAAAATGAATAAAAAAGTATAGTAATGAACGAATCTAACTAATTATCCTCTATATTCGTATTAGAATTTTTTAATATTTTAAAAGAAAAACTTAATCTTTGTAAAACAGTATAAATCAAAGTAAAAGTAAAAATTATAATACTAATAAGAAAAATAGGAGTGACTGGTATTCTGGTAATGTATGGTATAAAAATTGTTATAGGATCATTGTATAACAGCATTGTAATAAAATAGAATATTAGTTCTATAATTATAGCAAAAAGTAAAAATAAAATCCGTTCAGCTCGTTCCATAAATCCTATACCTTTCATATTAACACCTTCGTTTTCAGCTCTTGAACGGATATATGAGATCATAAGAACTAAAAACAATATGATATATCCTAAAATATAATCTACCAAACCTCCATAGATTAAACCTAAAATAAGTATAGCATCAGAAAGTCTATCTAAATTTGAATCTAGAAATGCACCAGCTTGAGTTTCATTTCCTGTTCTTCTCGCTACTTCTCCATCAAATAAATCAAAAGCACCTGCCATTCCTAAAATAGAAGGAATTATCCAAGAAAGCCATATAGAAAAATACAATCCGCATATTGCAATTATTAATGAACTGACTAGTGTACATATAAATCCTATATAAGAAATCTTATTAGGTGTAAAGTGGTGCTTAATTAAAAATTTTACAGGGCGATCTATATATCTACTTGAAATTTCCTTCTGTCGAGCTCTTTTTTTATTATCTTTTATCTCATTCAATTGATTAATAATTCCTAATATCCAATAATTTAGATTATAATGTTTAAAATTTTATTACAATAAAAAATTTATTATAATGCTAACAAGTGTAATTTCAATAATCGAATAACTGAGGAAGCTAAATACGATTGATTTCCAATGCTTATCATTGGAAGCTTTAATGCTGATAGTTCCTTTGAGGATATATATTCGTCTTCTTGGCTTCCTATTATAAAAACGTTGTTTTCTTTTTCTTTAATACCATCTAATAACTTAAAAAAATCTTGACCTTGTTCTTGTAAAATATAAAGATTATAGTTTAATTGTTTAAAGTGACTTATAGCTTCTATTATGCTCATTTCTGAATCCTTAATCGAACTCAATAGATTTAGTGATTGATCTTTTGTATTCTTGTTTTTTTGAAGGAATTTAGTGAAATAATCCGTAAAGAGTAATTCATTTTTAGGAAAAATTTCATAATTGAAAAATGCGGGGTTAAAAATAAAGGTACCATAACGATCCAAAAAAACCCATATTTGAACATTTCTTTCAAAATTATCATTACTTAGTATTGCTGACAGAATACATCTTGAAATTACGTCTAATCTTCCTGAGGATCCAGGAATATCTTTTATATTATACATATCAATATTTACAGTTTTAGATTTGATAAAGAAGATAATTGTCATAATAATAGCAATTCCTTTTATGTATAACAGTTTTTTAATTAAATGTATTATATTAAGAAGTAATAATAATTTAATCTAATTATCCAAAATTAAAAGATATAAGATTAGAACATGGATGAAATAGATATTTCACTCTCACTAGCTTTAATGGTTAATTCAAGGATCCCTTACAAAGAATTAGCTGAAAAGTTCAATATGAGCGTGAATTCTATTCATAAAAGAGTAAAATCATTAGTGGACCTCGAAGTAATACAAGGATTTAAAGCAAAATTAGGATTCCCTAATTTTCCAGGAATAACTAATATCGTTATATTTGGTCATTCAGATTTAAGGCAAAAAAAGCAATTGATAAACAAATTAGGAGAAAATGAATATATATATAATGTTACACAAGGGAGTGGTAATGCATTATATATACATGCATACCTTAGGAATATTAGTGAATTAGACGCTTTAGTGTTATTTATTCGAAAAACAGGAAAACTAACAGACTTGGTAATTGGAATTGATAAAGAAATGCCACCTATTGCTTTAGAGGAATTAAAATTTAAACCCCCTAATGATTTAGATTATCTTATTATTAATTCATTAAGAGATAATTCTAGGAAGTCCATCTCCGATATTGCCCTTGAAGTTGGTGTTTCAACCAAAACAATTAGAAGAAGATTAGATCACTTAACAGAAAATTTTCTTGTTCAATTTCAAATAGACTGGTATCCTGATAAAACAGGAATAATACCATTAATGATAAACTTAAAATTAGATTCCAGCAAAATTATCGATGATAAGGAATTAAAGGAAAAATTAAAAACAATATTTGGATCAAAAATTCTAATTATCTGGGCTTTCAGCAACCTCCCAAACCTTATATTTATTTTTATATGGGCTCAATCCATGAAGGACCTTCAAGAAATACAGAATTCACTCTTATCTGAAAACTATGAGAAGGTTGATCTAACAATATTAATTGAAGGAAAAATGTTTCCAACTTGGATTGATACGTTTTTAGAGGATAAGGTAAATGAAATTAAATCCAAAACTAAATAATTAAAAATATCCTTTTTCCATTTATCCTATTCACTAATATAAAAATGGGAATCAAACTTGAAGAATTGATTTATAAATAGATTTCTAAAATTCTCAATATTATCAAGAAAGAACCAATTTTGAAAATTATTTATAAATAACATGATTTTACAAAGTACAATTTATCACCCAAGTGGGTTAAAAAAGTCCCAATTTTCTTATACTTTTTTCCCTTTTTAGATAGACAAGTTTTCATTAATATTATATACGATTCTTCATGATTCAATATCAAATATCGGACTAAGAATGTTTTATAATATTCTAAAAGTTAAGATAAATAACAAAAAAAAATGTGAAAAAAAATGGAAGAAATAAAAATCAGAACAAAACCATATAAAAAACCCGAAAATATACGATATCCAAATAGCGAAATCTCAATTGATGTTAGAGATCTTAGGAAGTATTTTAAAGGGAAAAAAGGCTATGATGAGGTGAAAGCAGTTGATGGCATTTCATTTCAAGTTAAATCTGGAGAAATATTTGGTTTTTTAGGGCCAAATGGAGCAGGAAAAACTACTACTATTCAAATGTTAATTGGATTACTTAAACCTACTGATGGGACCGCTTTGATAAATGGTTATGATATTCATGAAGATTTACCTAATATTAAAGAGTTAATTGGAGTTTGTCCTCAAGAAGCTGCAGTTTTTAAGCAACTTTCTGGTAAAGAAAATATTGAACTTTTTGGGAATCTTCACTTAATGCCTAAAGATGAGATTAAAAGAAGAACAGAAACACTTTTAAAAACTTTAGATCTTGCAAGAGCTAGTAAGAGAAAGTCTAAAGGTTATAGT
>CAYNEU010000354.1:0-8618 GCA_964396275.1 uncultured archaeon
TCCTAGAGATATAAAATCTCCTTTTAATCCTGTCAACTGCTTCTTTATCTTTCCTTTCTTTGATTCTTTAACCTCAAATTCAAAAAAATCTTCTAAACAGAGATCTTTATCACAATACGGACACTTTCCCATATTAACCACAATAATTTTATTTTTTTAGGACATATAATAAAGTTTGAATATTAAACGCAATTTCTTATATAATTACTTTTTTTGATATTAATTAATTAACTTACTAGGGTTTTAATATTATTTACTTTGGTTCAAATGTTAAAGGATTGTAAACATTTTTTTGAATTAATTTAGAAACTCATCAAGTAATCAGATTACAGAACAAATCTATAGCATAGAAAAAAGTAAATTATTTCTTTTTTTGAAGAAGTTCGTATATATCATTAAAATATTTATCAGACATGCCTGCGATATAATCTCTCGCTATTAAGGTTAATTGCTTACTCTTTTTGAGAGGTTTAAAATAGGTACTATAATTCTGATTATCTATATATTCTATATGATCTTTAAAAACAGGAGAACTATAATCATCTGTTTCTAAATTTTTTAAAGATTTTTCAAATATGAGTTCAAATTTTGCTTTTAATTTATCTAAGAATGTTTTATCTGAAGAATTTTTTTTTAGTAGGTCTCTTCTAACATAAATCATTTCATAATTAAATGCTTTTAATTCCTTTAAGGCTTTAAAAATTTCAGTACTATAGCCAATCTCATCACTATCTAAGCTGTAGTTTAATAAATCAGTAATAAGGGTGTTTATTATCTTAGGATTTGTATCTCCAAGAACATTCTTACAATTTTCTGGAATATCTTTTCTCTTAATAAATTTCAGTAGGATTGCATCTTCAATATCCCTACCAATATAACTAATTGTATCAGCAAATCTAGTGACAATAGCCTCATACGACATTGGAATTCGCTTAATTTTATTGTCCTTAAAACAATCTTCATATTCTCTAAAATGGTCTTCCCATGTTTTACCATTTCTTTTAATTGGCTTTAATTTCTGTTCATTTACTTCTCCATCATGGCAAAGTATTCCATCAAGAACTTGCAAACTCAAATTAAGTCCTTTCGCCGGTTTTTCTGGAAATCTTCTTTCAAGGTAGGAAAGCCATCGTACACCTTGAGCGTTATGACTAAAACATCCCATATTATAATTTCTGCTAATATTATTAAGTATTTCTTCACCTAAATGTCCAAATGGAGAATGACCAATATCGTGCCCTAAGGCAATTGCTTCAATAAGATCTGTATTAAGTCTTAAAACTCGCCCAATTTGGCGAGCCATTCTTGAAACTATATGAACATGAAGCGAACGATGAGTGATATTAGCATTATTTACGTTGAAAAAAACCTGAGATTTATCAATATAGCGAGCATAAGCTTTTGAATGGACAATACGATCTACATCTCTAAAAAAGGGAGGCCGGATATCTACACTTGTTTCTTCATAGAACCTAATTGATTCTGAATCAAATATACCATGAATTCCAACATTAGCATCTCTTTTCATCCGTGTTTGTAAAAAATCTATCAATTGTTTATCCATTATTTTAAAACCCAAAATTCAATGTTTATATCTTCGATGGTATTGATATAAGATTAGATAGGCTATTATAAAGATTTTTCTTATATTACAAATTGAAATTTTAAATTTTGATTTAATTTTAGGAGTTCTAACTTTAGAAATTAGAAATATATAAATAAACTCAACCAAATTTTATTTCGATTGCCCCATATGGACAAGATTCCTTGCATTTCAAACAGTAATTGCATTCCCCTTTACCAGTAAAAAATTCGAATGGTTCATCTAATATTCTTATTTGTTTTGGGCATTCTTTTTCGCATATTCCACAATCAGTTCGTCCAACACATCTTACAGGACTCCGAGATAACTTCAAAAAGGAATATTCGCTAATTGCAGAAGATACTGCGGCAAATGGGCAAAAGTATCTACAATACACTCGAGGATACCATATCGACGCAATAATAAGAACCAAATAGAAGATTGAGATGAAGAAAACTAAAAGATTGGAAAAAATCGGTCCTAAACTACTAGTTTGAAAAATGTCACGAATCATATTTGGAAAGAAGACAAAAATATATTCTGCTAAAGAAAAAAAAGAAAGAGGTTTATCCCCTAAAGCACCTAGATTCGCTCTATAATCGATATAAAATGATACACTTGTAGTTGCTGTAATTCCTAATGGAATAAGTATAATAACTAAAAAAATCACTATTACATACTTAATTTTCAATAATGATTTATGTGTACTTGGTTTTATTGTCTTTTTTTTTGTTGGTATTGCAGCACAGGCATCTTGAATTGTCCCTATAGGGCATATCCATCCGCAAAAGAATCTACTTGTCAATAATATTATTAATATTAAAATTCCTATTAGAAAAATTGGAATTATTCCCTTTGTAATAGAAAAGAAAATATATTCTAGCATTCCTGCGCCATTGGAAAGCGGATTTCTGGGGGAATTCAAAATTGGAAGCACTTTTAGTATACCCTCTAATCCAATCAAATTAATAGAAAAGATTAATTCTAAAATAACATAATTAATAAGGAGAAATGCGAAAATCTGAACAATTCTTCGAAATATAGTTATCAAATGATTTCTTAACTTGAAGTTTTTTAAATCCAAAAATTACCACTGAGCACTCTTTTTCTTAAAAAGATTAATTAATACTTAAAAAGATTAATTCTTAAAAAGATTAATTCATACGTAATCCAATATTAAATGTTGTTTCCTATAGAATAAAAGAGTTTTTAGATATTTAAATCATATCTCCTAGTAGGTTTACTGCTATGTTGGAATTTTACTTAAGAAAGAGAGTTTCCAGATTCTTAGGACTTTTTGTTGATTTTCTAAGTTTTTTGTGAATCATAGTTGAAAGACTTATACATTTACTTTCTTCTCCGTGATTTACTATAACTGTCTTAGGGCGTGGTTGGATTCTCCTCAAGAATTGGGAGATTTGGCTTCGGGACGAATGTCCTGAGAATCCTTCTAATGTAAATACCTTCAAATTCAACCTTACTAGCTGTGTTCTCCCTTTTGCATCTACATATTGGAATTCTCGGAATCCGCGTTGAATACGTGAGCCCAATGTTCCACTAACTTGATATGATACAAAAATCAATGAATTATTAGCATCATTTGCGAGACTTCTTAAATATTGCACAGATGGGCCTCCAATAAGCATACCACTAGTAGCCAAAATGATGCACGGTCCTCCTTTAATAATGTCTAGTCTTTCTTCTTGAGCGGATACTGTCTCGAAATAATCACTTAGAAATGGATTCTTCCCTTGATGTAAGATTTTTTCTCTTAAATCACTACTCAGGAAATCTGGATTAGCAGTATGGATAGCAGTAGCTTCACTAATTAATCCATCGATAAAAATAGGTACTTTATCAATAAAACCTTTTGAAATATATTCTTCTAAGACTATTAATAATTCTTGAGCTCTCCCAACTGCTAAAACAGGAATTAGAACTTTTCCTCCTCTTTTCAGAGTTGAATTCAAAATCTGTTTAAGTTCTTTTTCAGATTCTTGTCTACTAGGAATACGATCTTGAGGTCCACCATATGTAGATTCAATTAAAAGACTTTCTACTCTTGGAAATTTAACTGCAGCTTTTTCTAAAAGCCGGGTTTTTTGATATTTAAAATCGCCTGTATACACAAAATTATAATCTCCCTTTCCAAAGTGAAGGTGAACCATTGATGATCCTAAAATATGCCCCGAATTATGAAGTGTTAACTTAATATCTGGTGCGATATCTGTTACCTTTCCCCAAGAAAGAGGAATAGTATGAAGTACAGTTGATTTTACATCTCTTTTTGAATATGGTGATGGTATTCCTTCTTTTTCACAAATTTGAATAAAGTCTAATTGTAGCATTGTTGAAAGATTACGTGTGGGTAATGTGCTATAAACTGGACCACGATATCCATATTTATATAGAAATGGTACAAGCCCACAGTGATCTAAATGAGCATGTGAAACAATTACTGCATCGAGATCTCTTACTGAAAATTCAGGTACGTCGAAATATGGAAATTTATCATTCGGATTCCCTACATTTAATCCACAATCTAATAACACATTACTATCCCTAGTTTGTATTAATATACACGATCTTCCAACTTCCCTAAAACCACCTAAAGCATGCAACCTAATGTTTAAATCTCTAAAGAGAGCAGGTCTGTGAATTCTTTTCCCAATTTCTAATAAAATATCTTTTTGAGTTTGGCGTTCTTTTGTAAGCATTCCTCTAATTAATTGTATAGTTCTTGATGTTAATGGAGGAGTTCTTATAGTTTTAGGTTGCCAAAATGTATTAGTTCTTATCTCCTTTAAATTAGCACCTTTTTTGCCAATAACGAGCCCTGGTTTCCCAGATTCTATTATTACTTCGCCTCTAGTATGATCAAATTCAATAGCGGAAATCTCAGCATCTTCATTAATTAGATTTCTAATGTAAGCCTCGGTTTCTACGGGATCTTTACGTTTTTCTACATTCCAGCGAAAAACAACACGTTTTCGCATGGTTTTTGCTAAATCTTTTAATACTGTTGAACTTTCAGTACCCTCTACGTCTGAATTTTCTGAATATACAGCAATTTCAGGACCTTCAAATTCAATCTTTTTGACATTAATATCTGGTGGAAGATTTTGGGTAATTTCCTCTTTAATTCGTTCCAATTCACTTTCAAAACTCATAATTCTTCATTATTGTAGTTAATTAACTTTTCTAGTTGATAATATATTTTTGCAGTTAAATTGTGAAATTTAGGTTCTATCTTCTTGGTTCTATAATTTGTCACTCCTATTAATATGACTCTATACTCGTGTATTTAGTAATAACACGTGAAATTTCATATATATGTAAATATCGTTTTTCAATTTGTAAATGCTAATTTTTAATAAATAGTATTACATTCTCTTACAATTTAGTTTACTTACAGAAGAGAATAATTTTTAGAATGAAATATTACTAAATTTCTAAGATAAATATAAATTGATAAAATAAAAACATTTTCATTATAGAATATCCAAAAAATTATTATATATTATTTTTCCAACTCTTTCCTATTAAATAATAGCATGGATGATCGCAAGATATCTAGGTGATGTGCGGTGTCGTTTGGTCTAATTGTAATTGGGGAAAAAAATGAACATGAATATGATAATTACAATGAATAAATATAAAACTTCATAGTGGATAATTTTTAAGATTGTGTCCACAATTAATGCAATACTGTTGATTAGCTTCAGCAATCTTTTCGCCACAAGAAGGGCAAAATTTTAAGGAATGTGGAGCGTACGTATTCACTTGAGTCTCTATAGTTGATTTTATAGGGGGTACCGGTTCTTGTGGTCTTTTTAGGTTAGTTTTTACTGCAGCATATCCAATTAATGTTACTACTGCTCCCAAAAAAGGGGCAATTACACCAAACCCTGGTCCCATAAAATCCCAAAAACTTGCTCCAGTAGAAATTTGTGAATAGACTTCAAAACCTATTATCCAAATAAGAGCACCTATGATTAATATGATTGATGGTACAACCCCTTTCTGTTTGGCAAATCCTAATTTTCTGCTTGTATTCGCACTGGAAAATAATCCTATAACACCAATGAGGACTACCAAAGTAGCGATAATGGAGATTGTGAGTTCAATAGGATCTCCCGTAATTCGAGTCGTAGTAATATGCCCTTCGTAAATATCCCAAATCCGAACAGAAAATAGGCCCCACATCCAAATTTGTGCAGAGGATCCGAAAATATAAGTAGATAGAGTTGCTGCAGGAGTCAGTAACCCAATAAACGCTAATAATCCCCCAAAAAGAGGAGTTATCCATATATATTGCATATTATCCTTTCTCTCGCTCATATCTAATCTCTTATAAATTATAATAATTTTTGCCTTACTTTTATGTAAGATTTATTCAGTTATAAATTTTAAATACTTTTAGTTTTGTAATATACTAAAACAATCATCACAACATAATTTTCTCATAGCATTTATATCAATAAATTCTCACTCCCCTCATAAATAAAGAACCAACATTTCATATCTTTCATAAACTAGTTTTTTAATGCCAAGGAAATGGAATCTAAATAAGTTAAAATAGCTTATAATGTAGAGTTAAATCATACCAATAATCTTAAGTATAACCGACCTATAAATCCTGATAAACATACATGGCTGTGTAAACATGGTAAGAAACCAGTATTTTATAACAAATATGAGAACTTTTTCAAACATCGGAAGTTAAAAACGAATGATTTTGAGCCTGAGACATCTAAGCATAAAACAATGAAAGAATGGTGCTACAAAAAATTTTCATTATACAACTCGATAACCATAACCATAAGAAAAAAAGAATACTGGTTTGGTATTCAAGTCAAAGATGTGTATTTCGATTTACACCCTCTTCTTGATTTTTTTTTTCTAAATCTGCATCAGAAATTACTTCTAGAATTTCTTCTTTTTAAAAGCTTTTAGAAGAATACACTGTTTTATAAGGAATTATTTCTTTATTCTTTTAGGATTAAAATGAAAAGGGTTGTAAGTATAGGAGCAATTGCCTCTGGTTCGGGCTCAAATTTTGAAGCAATAGTTAATGCATGTGAAACAGGGATTTTAAAAGATAAAGCAACAGTAGAAGTACTAATTTGTAATAAAGCTGGAGCTTATTGTATGGAAAGAGCTAAAAACCATAATATCTCTTCTGTATTAATTGAATCAGACAAGCATAGAGGAACAAGAGAGGAATTTGACCGAAAAATGATAGATA
The DNA here is from genome assembly GCA_964396275.1 of uncultured archaeon. Taxonomy (GTDB): domain Archaea; phylum Asgardarchaeota; class Lokiarchaeia; order Sigyniarchaeales; family SOKP01; genus Loki-b32. The sequence goes on from CAYNEU010000354.1 coordinate 6,831, forward strand.
TACTAGAAAAATACAGATGTGAACTTATCGTGCTTGTTGGTTACATGCGTTTTGTGAGTGAAATGTTCTTAAAGCATTTTAAAGGGAACATAATGAACATACACCCAGCCCTTCTTCCTAGCTTTAAAGGCATGCATGCCCATGAAGACGCATTGGCTTATGGGGTTAAAGTTTCGGGTGTTACTGTCCATTTTGTTGATACTCATGAAGATCATGGTCCAATTATCATTCAACATGCAGTTCCAGTTTATGATACTGATACAAAAGAGACTCTTGCCCCTAGGATCTTGGAATGGGAGCATAAAGCATTTCCTAAAGCAATCGAGCTGTTTTGTGATGGGAGATTACATATTGATGGAAGAATAGTACGAATCAATGGTGAAGTTAAATTATAAATTCGTCTTACTAATAATAGGGAAATGATTTTTTAATGTGCTATCTGACCCAACTGAAATTGATAATATTTTTATCAATTAGATGAAGAAGATCTTGAGTAGCGAGAAAAATCATTTCCCGCTTATCTTTGTTCAATAAGAAACCTAAAATTTTAATCAGAGTATTTATAATCCTAAATAACATTAAAGTAAAATATCTAATTTGATCATGCCTCGAAGAAAGGAAATCTCAGAAATACTGAATTTAATGGAAAAAACAGAGAATATTAGAAATTTTGGTTTAGTTGGTCATATAGATCATGGAAAAACTACACTTTCTGATTCTCTACTTAGTGAAGCAGGGTTTTTATCACCAGATTTGGCAGGTGAAGCACGCGCTTTGGATTATCTTGAAGAGGAACAAAGACGAGGTATCACCATGAAATCTGCAAACATATCTTTATATTATGAGAAATCTCTTGAAGGTCATGACCCATTTCTTATTAATTTAGTAGATACACCAGGGCACTTGGATTTTAGTGGAAAAGTAACTCGCGCATTGAGGTTAGTTGATGGTGTTGTTGTAGTAGTAGATGCTGTGGAGGAAGTAATTACACAATCTGAAACGGTAATTAAGCAAGCTCTCCAAGAAGGAGTAAAACCAGTATTATTCATTAATAAAATAGATCGTTTAATAAGAGAATTGAAGCTTTCTGATGAGGAGATTAAAAAAAAATATATAAGAATAATTAAATCATTTAACATCCTAATAGAAAGATATGCTGAACATCCATTCAATAAACGATGGAAGGTATCTCCCCTAGCTGGAAATGTGGCATTTGGTTCAGCACTTCATAAATGGGGGTTTACATTAAATATTTTAGAAAAAAGTGCAGTAAAGTTTAAAGATATTAGAGAAAGATATAAGAAGGAAACCTATACAAAAGAAACTTATGCTGACTTATCTATATATCTTCCAATTCATAGAGCAATATTGGAAATGGTTGTTGATCATTTACCAAATCCAAAAGAAGCGCAAAAATATAGAATTGAAAGGATATGGGATGGGGATATTAATACTGAATTGGGAAAAGCTATGGTTAATTGTGATCCTAATGGTCCTTTAATAGTATGTTTAAGTAAAGTACAAGTAGATAAACATGGTTTAATATCAACAGGCAGAATATTTTCTGGAAGTTGTGTAAATAAGGAAGAGGTCTTTCTTTTAAATGAAAATAGCTATGATAGAATTCAAAGAATTGCCATCTTTATGGGGCAGAGAAGGGAGCAAGTGGAAAAAATACCTGTAGGAAATATAGTAGCAATAGAAGGCCTCAAAAAGATAAAAAGTGGCGAAACAATAATAGATAGCAGTAGTATTGATGGAATGGTTCCATTTGAAAGTGTGAAATAT
>CAYNEU010000355.1:0-1670 GCA_964396275.1 uncultured archaeon
TTTATGGGGTTTATGTGTCTTTTGACCGGATTGAATGATATCGGTAATACTTTATCTATGATTCGCGTTTGAACAGGCACACTAACCCCTCCTAATCTCTTTTTATTTTGTAGGATTTGCTAACCTATTTTTCTTTTCATCAAAATATAGTATATAGTTTTATCTTAGAATTTTTTTAAGAAAAGGGTGGAATTCGGGATTTTTACTTTTTAACCATCTCATAGCATGCTTCACGGTCCAAATTAATCTTTTAATTTCTATGCTTAGACCAATTTCAGTAGATAATTCATCATGGACTTTGATCTGTGATTTATTAATCCAAGATTCCATCAAATCCAAGATTTTTTTAGGTATATATTTTGATAGATCTTTAAGATTATTCCCTACTGATTTTCTTACATAAATAGAAGCATCTTTTCTTAATATTGTGAGAAATTCTATAACTTTATCATTTTTTATAGGATCTGGAAGCCATTTTACGGAAAAGTGAGGTCTAAGACTTTCCGAAACAAGTCTTCTAAGATTTTTATTGCTACTTTTAACCCACTTGGATAAAATTTCAAGAGTTTTTTTAGGTTTTTTTTTAACCTGCTAAAATTGCATCCGCAATAGTTTCTCTCACTATCCAATTACTGTGACATGCATAAATTTGTATTAACGGGATCATTTTTTCAAATTCTTCTGGATATGATTTTATAAATTCTGCAATTATATGTAGAGCATAAAGCTGGAGTATATTACTATCTATATATTCTCCATAATCAAATGTTTTTTCTATGAGTTCAAAAATAAATCCTATATTAGTTCTTTTTTTATTAATTAGGTTTTGAAACACACCTTTAGCGACATAATTAGAAATGTATTTAATCCCTTTGCCAATTCGTTCCTTTTCAGGAATCATATTATATTCTTTGTTAAGAAAAACATTAATTTGTTCTAATAAAGTATCCTCATTTTGCCAATTTCCTATTGTATCGCAAAAAGTTAAAGTCCTTTCTTGAATTGATTTAGCGGAACTAATTGACAAATTTATCATTCATACTTTTTCATTAAAATAATAACATCTTCATATGAAGTATTAGCCATAGGACCAAAATATTCCACTTTAAGCGCCCCTACTGCATTTGCAAAAGTAGCAGTTTTTTCTATATCCCAACCTGCTAAATATCCAATGATAAAAGCCCCTCCAAAAGAGTCTCCTGCTCCAGTTGGGTCTCTTTCATCTACTTTAAATCCTTTTACTTTTTTACCCTCACTTTCATCAGAAGTAAAGATAGTACAGCCTTCTTTTCCTTGTTTTAACACGATAATTTCTGGTCCCATTTCAAGTAATTTTTGGCATGCTTTTTTTGATCCATTTATTCCAGTTAACATCTCAGCTTCTTCTCCACTTGGGAGTAAAATTTGAGTAGTTTCTAACACTGGTTTGCTTATTTCTAGAATGGCTTCGATCCCTAACATTTCTGGTCTAAGATTTGGATCAAATGTGATAATGACATCTGGATTAGATTCTTTTGCGATTTTAATTGCTTTATAACATGCATCTCGAGATTTATGACTTATAGAAAGAGCACTTCCCATAATATGGAGATTTTTTATGTTCTTGAAGAATTCTGCTTTAATATCATCTGGAGAGGTTTCTCCAGCAGCACCTTTTACAAAAATAAATT
>CAYNEU010000356.1:0-3310 GCA_964396275.1 uncultured archaeon
CGTTAACCTTTCTGGGATTTTATAAGCACATGCAGCCGCGTAAGGTCCTCCACCTGATATTCCCATTACAGCAAATTTATCTAGCCCTAAGTGATCAGCGAGTTTAACAACATCATCTGGCCAATCTAAAAGTGTTCGTTCAGGTTGAAAATCAGAGAGACCATATCCTGGACGATCAACGGATATTATACGAATTCCATATTCCTTTGGCTTATCACCAAAAAATTTAATTTCAAGACGAGAACCGGGATCTCCATGAAAATGAAAAATTGGTTTACCGTTTAAATCTCCACATTCAGCATATCCAAGCTTGCGATCCTCTTTTAGTCCAAGAACTTGACTTTCCTTATTGAATTCAACCATAGATTATAAGTAGACTTTTGAAGTTTATAAACTTAAGTGTTTTCTTTGTTTTTTAGAATCATTGATGCTAATGAATTTTTAACATGTAATTATCTTTAACATCGGAAAGAAATATATTAGTGAAATGTTTTTAAATATTTAAAGAGATATTTTAAGAGATAATTAAATTAAATCATTCAAGTAATCCTTCATGAGTGAAGAAGAAAAGTTCGAATCTATTGTTCAAGAGATTAAGGATATTTATTTATACTTGATACAAGGAGAGCCAACTCCCGATGATGAAATCACTGCTCGAGTGAAACTAATTGAGAAAATACAAACTCTTAAAACTTTGAATTCATTTCAAACAGAATCTAATATGAGTCTTATTGAAGAATCTTTGAATAAATTAGACAGTTGGGACACTTTAGAACTTTGGTTTGGCGAATCTGAATTGCCTGATTATATACAAAAAATTATTAATATCACTGGTGAAGCTCCTGAATTTCAACCTGAAGAACAAATCAAAGAATCTCCAACCGCTCGTTTACATGAAGATTTAGAGTCAGCTAGTATAGATATTGATGAAATTGTTGGTAAGGTTTCTGAACAATTTAAAGGAGAGATAGATGATCTTAAACATGAAATTAATGGCTTAAAACTCGAATTAGAAAAGAAGGATGAGACCCTTAAGCACGTTTCTCAAATGAAAGTAATAAAAAAGATTACACCAAAAAAAGATGTATTGTTACCTCCACCAAAAATTAAAATTCCTGTAATTAAAAAACCTGAAAAAGCTCCTCAAATTAAAGCACCTATTAAGCATGAAGCAAAAAAACCTATAGAAAAGATCGGAGTAAAATCTATGAAACAAGTACAAATGAGAATTGAAGAGGAGTTAGAAAAATTAAAAGTTCCCTCTATTTTTGAAAAGAAATCAATGATTGAAAAAACAGAAATTCCAAAATCTGAAGGCTTAAAACCTGTACCAAAATTATATGAACCAAAAACCATTTTAGAACCACTCAAAGAACCCGAATCAATTTTAGGTACTTTTAAAGAATCAAATAAATCTCAAGATAAACCAATTTCAAAAATGATTTCAGAACTACCGAAAAAACCTGAATCAATTGTTAAAATCCTTAATGAGTCTGAAAGATCTAAAAAACTTCCAGAAGCTCCTCCGTTTACTACTATGCCCGATAAACCAATAAAAAGTTCATTAATCTCTGAAATTATAGAGATAGACGTCTCAGAAGAAGAAAAGGAGGTACCTTTTACTATTAAAAAGCCTAAAGTTGTGGAACAACCCGATATCCCTACAAAACCTAAAATTACTTCCGTAAGTATAGAAGAAGTTGAAACTGAAGAAATTAGATCAACAGGTACAGATTTATTCAATGTATTCTCCTCGGTGGGAGAAAAAACAACAGAAAAATTACCTAAGGTGTATGAAGCCGTTGAGCCTTTACCAGTAAAGCAAAAGAAAGAGAAGGATGAAAAAAAGAAGAAAAAAGAAGAGAAAGAACTTGTAAAGAAACCTGATGCAAAACCATTTATTGAGTTTGGTGGATCTAAACCAGAAATAACAAGTTACAATGAATCTGAGACAACTATTGCAGAACAATTACCTAAGGATAAGGATTCATTATATCAAGAATTAATTGCTCTTGAGGGTAAACGCTATTCATTAGAAAAAAACTTTAATGAAATAGAAAAAAGTTATAATATAGGATCCATCAACGATTCTGAATATCAAAATCAAAGTGAAGAACTTAGGGAGAAATTAGAAAATATAACGTTAAGAATAAATAAGATAAGGAGAGTTATCTCTAGCTTATAATCCTTTATTCTTATGATTATTTATCTATTCTGAAAAAGGGGGGCATCTTATTTTTATGTTGTGCTGACTTTATCATGCCTTTAACTCTATTTACGTCATCTTTGTTTAAATCATCTAAATCTAATTTATTATCAATCCTAAAAATAATTTCATCTAAAGCATCATATGTTATTCCAATTTCGCCTTCATCTGTTTGACCTTCCCATAATCCAGCACTTGGTGGTTTTTTAACGATTTCTTCTGGAACATTTAATATTCTAGCAACTTTTCTTACTTCACACTTATAGAGTCCTCCTATCGGTTCAAAATCGACTCCTCCATCACCAAATTTGGTGAAATAACCAATGGCTAATTCGGTTCTATTACTTGTACCCGCAACAAGGAATTTCCCTAAAGATTGTCCTACAAAATAAATCGTCATCATCCTTAATCGAGGTTTTAAATTTGCTACTGCCATATTATTAGACTCAAAGAGAGGTTCTGTAACCTTTATAAATTCGTCATAAATGCTTGTTAAATCTATTTTAATAAACTTTATCCCTAATAATTTGGCTAGTTTTTCTGCATCCTTTAAATCTTGTGGGATTGATGAACAAGGTAGACCTAATCCAATAATATTCTCCTTTCCAAGAGCATTAACACATAAAGATGTGGTAACAGCGCTATCAATACCTCCACTAATTCCTAATACGACGCCTTTAACTTTTGCAGAATCAGTATAATCTATTATCCACTTTTGAATTTCAGAAATAATCTGTTTATAATCGAGTTTTCGCATAATCTTTTTTAAATGTTTTTAATTAACACCCTTTTTTTTAGCATAAACTTAAAAGATAAGATTATAATAAAAATTTTATAATTATAAAAATAAAAATATTAACTTAAGTTATTCTACTATAATAAAATTAAATTAAATTTATATTAATGATGTAGAATGAGTGAGGATTTTAAAACAATTGTAGATTCTTCTTTCGATAATGGAACACCTTTATGGATATATACTTCTGATTACATTTATGGTATAGTACCAACTACCGGTGATAAATGGCTAGAAGTTTCTTATACTTTTGAAGATCCTGATGAGCCTTTAATGAAAGGAGAGAAAGGTGCAGATTTTGCTTATCA
>CAYNEU010000357.1:0-12291 GCA_964396275.1 uncultured archaeon
AGATTATTAGATTATTTGTATAAGAAATATCCAGAAAAACTCTGTTTGGATATTCAAGGATTTATTAGGTTGAGGGAACAAGGTAAAGTTTTTTACAGAGATCTCTCAGAAAATGATAAGAAAGAAATTTTATCTAAAGTAGTTGTCTTAAAGCTTGATCAAAAGGAGGCAGAAATTATTACTCATCAAAATAATATTAATATAGCAGCAAAAGAATTAGCTGAGTTTGGAGTAAAAGAAATTTTAATTACTCATGAGAAGGGAATTTCTGTATATTTGTCTAATAATTCATATTTTTTTCCATGGAAAAACAAAAAATCAGACGGTCGGACGGGGAGGGGAGATACAGCATTCATTAGTTATTTGGGTTCGAGATTAACTAAGAATCCCGAAGAATCATTGAAGTATGCCGCAGCTCTTACATCTCTTAAATTAGAACACCCAGGACCTTTTATGTTGCCGTTGTATCAGGTCGAAGAATTAATTAAAAAGGAGTTTTGATTCTATTATGAGGGTTGGGGGAATAATTGATATCTCAACAAAGGATATTCCTCAAAAATCGGCAATGGTTATTTTTACAGTTGGTTGTAATTTAAGTTGTGGATTTTGTCATAATAAACATTTACTAAATAGGGATGTTGGACGTGAAATTGGAATAAATGAATTAATTGATAATGTTAAAAGTAATTTATTAGTAAGCGGAGTAAGTATCAGTGGAGGAGAACCCACACTTCAAAATGATTTACTAAATTTATGTAAAGAAATTACAAAGCTTGAAAAATATATAAATATTGACACCAATGGCACAAATCCACAAATGATAAAGCAACTATTTCCCTATATTAATAGGATTGCTTTAGATTTAAAAGGACCTTTAAAACCTCAAAGACTTAAACAGATCACTGGGAGTGTAATTGATCCGAAATTAATAGAACGTACTATCAATCTTGTAAATAAGCAAGAAGAGATCGATTTTGAAATACGAACAACATATGTTGGAAATTTAATGAAACCTCAGGATATATATAAGATTATTGCCTTTCTTAAAAAAGCTCATTTTCGAGGAAATTTTGTTTTGCAGCAATATCAATATTCAGAAAATGTTGGAAAAAAATATAAAGAGATTTATTATATACCTGAACATATTACTTTACTAAACATTCTTAATCGTTATAAAACATCAAAATTTCCTTTTGGGATATTTATTCGGGATAATGTGGTTGGTTATAGTAATATCAATGATATAAATGGTAATGGTTTTTAATTGATTTAGTCTCGATTTTTAATTTCATACTATAGAATGCACCGATTCCGCAGAGTGCTATTATTATTTGGATTACAATAATTAACCAATTAAAAGTAAATATTAAGTTTATACAAACAATAGCGGCTAGTAAAGAAATTATAGGTATCTATTTAATACTTGGTTTAAGTTTAAATGGTCTTTTGGCATCTGGTTTAGTTTTTCTTAATGCAATTAAACAAACTATTTTAATCCATATTTAGGCTTTCTTTTTCCAAAGAAGGCACTAGAAGCCTCATTTAGATCTTTTGAGGAGAAACTCAAAACAATCGAACTATTTTCAAATTGTAATATATTATTTAAACTTGGAGAATCTAATGACAAATTAAGGGCATCTTTTGTCATACGTAAACCTAAAGGACTTTTGGTTAGTAAATCTTCCGCTAATTTAAATACCTCATCCAATAAACTTTCTTTCTTTACAACTTTTAAGACAAATCCAATCTTCTCAGCTTCTTTTCCAGAAACACCCCTCCCACTATAGATGATTTCAGCTGCTCTTGAAAGATTAATAAGTCGAGGAAGAAAATAACTACTCCCCATATCCGCACCGGTTAGACCAATATTAATAGAAGCATTTATAAAATTAACATCTTCGCTCGCAATTCTAATGTCAGAAGCCATTACAAATCCAAATCCACCTCCCGCTACTGAACCATGAACTGCAGCTATGATTGGTTGTGGTATTTTTCTCATTTTCATAATGATTTGAGTTATACGCCATTGATGATACATCTTTCTCTTTATTGGTTCTGATGTACTCAAAAAATAAAATTTTTCGTAACCATCTGGATTTTTTTTCGAATTTAGAATTAAACCCTCTTGCAAATCTGTACCAGCAGAAAAAGCTCTTCCTTCTCCTCGCAAAATCAATACTCGACAATCTAAATTCACCATTAATTCATCTAATACTTGATGTAATTCTTCTTCCATTTGAAAGGAGATCGCATTTAATTTTTCAGGTCTGTTTAAAGTTAGAATTCCTATGCCATTTTCTTTGATTTGAAATTTTATTGTTTTATATTCCATATATTTTCACATTTTATACAGTTATTCATGATTTTGGATATTTAGGTTTTCTTTTTTCAAAAAATGCATTAATTCCCTCTAAAAGATCAGTAGAAGTTGAGCAGAGCATCTGTGAACGATTTTCTATTTGTGTTATAGTTTCAAGACTAGGTGAATCAAGTGATATATTAATAGCTTCTTTTGTCATTCTAAGCCCGAGTGGACTTTTCGTAAGTAAATTTTCTGCAATTTCAATTGCGGCGTCTAATAATTTAATCTCATTACCTTCCACTACTTTTAGAATGAGCCCAATTTCTTCTGCTTCTTTGGCATCTACGAAACGCCCGGTATATAATATTTCAGCAGCTCTTGACATGCCAATTAAACGAGGTAAATGATAACTACTTGCTAAATCAGAACCAGAAAATCCAATATTGATAAACGAATTTGCTAACTTTGCATTTTCTCCTGCAATTCTTATATCTGCTGCCAAACATAAAGTAAAACCTGCTCCTGTTGCTGCACCTTGGATAATAGCAATTATTGGTTGATTAATTTTTCTCATTTTAATAATTAAATGACTAGCTCTGCCTTGTGCATAAATTTTAGCTTTAATTGTGTCTTTATCTGGAGCCCTCATGAAGAAAAACTTTTTTTTGAGCTCCTCTGGCTTTTTTTTTGACTGAAGGACTGTAGATTCTCTTAGGTCTAATCCTGCACAAAAAGCTTTACCCTCAGATTTTAAAATAAGCACACGACAATCTAAATTAATCATTAAATCATCAAAAACTGAATGCAAATCTTCAATCATTTGAAAATTCAACGCATTCAATTTATCTGGACGGTTTAGGGTTAAAATACCAATACCATCTTCTCTTAATTCATACTTTAAAGTCTCAAAATTCAATTATAAAACCTCGAATATATAATATTCTTATGTAAATATCTTAGATAAGATTAATTGACTTAAAAATCCATAAAAACTAAGTTAATATTTAATAATTAAATAAACATTTTTAACCTAATATTCTTAATTCTTAATAGAATTATGATTGCAATAACTAATAGCTCATCTGGAAGAACTCAAAGGTTAAAAAATAATCTCCTTTCAAGTAAGTATGAATTATGTATAGAACGTATGAGATTTTTTACTGAGATTTATAAAAAATACCCTAATGATCCAGAAATTATAAAAAGAGCAAAGGCTTTAGCACATACTCTAAAAAATATGACAATTTTCATCAGGGATGATGAATTACTAGTCGGGAATGAAACAAGTAAAAATTTAGGTGAAAAAATTAACCTAGATCTACTAAGATATGATAACAGTTTAGATAAACCTAGTACATACAAAAAATTAGCAAGAAGAAAGTTACAGCCTTTTTATATTGGAGATAATGAACGGGATGAGCTATTAGAAATGATTCCTTTCTGGAAAGGAAGATCTTTGGTTGCAGATAAAATTAATGAAAGGCTCCTAAAAGAAAGTTTAATAACCGGAACGGGAAAAATTGCATCTCTAGCACCAAATATAGCAATACATCAAGGAACAACAGAAGGTCATCTATGTGCAGGATATGAAAAGCTTTTGAAATTAGGATATCAAGGAATTATTGAAGAAGCAGAATTTTATCAAAGCCAACTTAATAAAAATGATGATACTTATCAAAGTAAATATGATTTTTATGAAGCAGTTAAGATTTATTATACTGCTACAATAGATTTTTGTAAAAGATATTCGAAACTAGCGTTAGATTTATCAAACGATGAAAAGGACGATACTAGAAAAGCTGAACTTGAAATTATTAGTACTATAATGCTAAAGTTTACACAAAATCCTCCAAATACTTTTTATGAAGCTATTCAATATATATGGTTTTCACAGAACATTGCTAATATTATTTATCAACGAAGCGTTCTTGCTTTAGGCAGACTAGATCAAATATTATGGCCATTTTACCAAAAAGATATTACATCAAATAATTTAACAAGAGAATTTGCTCTAGAATTAATAGAAGAATTAAATCTTAAATTAACTTGGAATTTAACTTTATTACCTACGGATTTTACTATGGTTGCTAATGCTCTTGGTCAAAATACTCAAACTATAACAATTTCTGGCATGGATACCAATGGTAAAGATGTTACAAATGAACTTTCTTATCTTTTCCTTGAAGCTTATAAAAATCTAAAAGTATTTTCTACAGACCTCTCTATAAGAATTCATAAAAATACACCAAAAGAATTTATAAAAGAAGCAATAAGAGTTTTCAGAACAACATCGGGTATCGCTTTTTACAACGACGATATACATATTCCTGCTTTAGTCAAGGCCAAGTATTCATTAGAAGATGCTCGAAATTATGTGATTATAGGATGTGTAGAACCAACTGGTCAAGGTAATAGTTTTTCTGCTACTGGTCGTATGTTTATGAATCTACCAGGAATTCTCGAGTTAGTTTTAAATAATGGTTTCAGTAATTTATCAAAAATGGTTGATGGTCTTCAAACAGGAGATCCTGCAACTTTTACTACTTATGATAAATTCTATAATGCCTTTAAACAACAAATGCGATTTAATATAGAAAAATCAGTAAAAATAGCACAAATAGGAGATGAAGAAGCAATGAAATTTATGCAGCATCCATTTATTTCAGCAACTTTAGAAGGATGCATGGAACATGGAAAAGATTATGTATGTGGAGGAGCTAAATATAATTTTTCTTCTATCACTGCCTATGGGTTTGCTACATTAGTTGATTCACTTTTTAATATTAAAAAGGTTGTTTATGAAGAAAATTTAATGTCTTTACCTGAGCTTATTGAAATACTAAACTCCAATTTTGAAGGAAAAGAAACTCTTCGCCAAAGATTAAAAAATAAATATATAAAATGGGGAAATGATAATTATGAGATAGATTCCTTTGCAAATGAATTATGGGATTTATTTTGTACTGAAGTAGCAAAATATCAATCAATTAGAGGTGGACGATTTAATGCTGGAGCATATTCTATGGGAATTCATGTTATGGAAGGATTTTTTACACAACCAACAGCAGATGGGAGAAAGGCAATGGAAGCAATCTCAAATAGTTTATCACCAGTAAATAATGCAGAAAAAAATGGACTTACAGCAATTTTGAATTCAGTAGCGAAACTAGATTATCATTATACCACCAATGGTGTTGCGTTAAATATTCGAATTCATCCACAAAATCTTATGAGTGAGGAAAATGTGGAAAAGTTTTATTATCTCTTAAAAGGTTATTTTGATAAAGGAGGTATGCAAGTACAACCTACGGCAGTTTCAACGGAGACCTTACTCGATGCTCAAAAACATCCCGAAAAATATCCTGATTTAATTGTAAAAGTTGGAGGATACAATGCTACTTTTATTGATCTTGGTACTCCAATACAAAATGATATAATTGATAGATTGGAACATAATTTATAATTATTTAGACAAATTGGTTTAAAAGCCTTAACGGATTTATTAAGTTAATTTATTATTTTAATTAGAAAAGTTAAAGATACTTTAGAGAGTTGTTTTATGACTGAAGTTCATGGTTTTTGTAATGAAAAATTTACCCTCGTGAAAGAGGCTTTCTTAAAAAATTTTGAGGAAGGTTTGGAGGTAGGTGCGTCATTTTGTGTAACTTTAAATGGTAAATTTGTTATTGATATCTGGGCGGGGTATGCGAATGCTGCCAAAACGCAACCTTGGGAAAAAGATACTATAGTAAATGTATTTTCAACAACAAAAATTATGACTGCAATTTGCATCCTTATGCTTGTGGATCAAGGTCTTTTGGATCTCGATGCTCCTGTCGCAAAATACTGGCCAGAATTTGCTCAAGGAAGTAAAGAATTATTACCGGTTCGATATCTTCTTAGTCATACAGCGGGTCTTTCTGGATTCGATAAAACACCCCGTACTAAAACACTTTATAATTGGGAGAAAATTACAAATATGTTAGCAGCTCAGAAACCGTGGTGGGAGCCTGGAACTAAAAGTGGTTATCATCTTGTAACTTTTGGTTACCTCTTGGGCGAAATAATACGTCGTATTACAGGGAAAACGGTTGGTAATTTTTTTAAAGAAAATGTAGCAGAACCTCTAAAAGCCGATTTTCATATCGGATTTCCTGAAGAATATGATCAAAGGGTAGCAGAATTGATACCATCTCCACAAATTGATTTAACTCAACTTGGAGATATCGATCCCAAATCTGTTGCTATGAGATCATTAACTAGTGCTGCAGGTGTTAGTGTTGAAGCAACAAAAACTAGAGCATGGCGTGCTGCTGAAATTCCTGCCGCAAATGGTCATGGGAATGCAAGATCTGTTGCAAGAATATCAGCTGCAATTGCATGTGGTGGAAAACTTGATGATGTAGATTTACTTTCATTAGAAACTATTGAAAAAGCGTTGGAGGAACAAGTTTATGGAAAAGATTTAGTCTTGAATGTTCCGATACGCTTTGGTTTAGGTCTTGGGCTTCAAAATAGGGAACTTCCTATTGGTCCAAATCAACGTATACTTTATTGGGGTGGATGGGGTGGTTCAGTGTGTGTAATGGATCTTGATGCTAAATTGAGCATCGCCTATGTAATGAATAAAATGAATCCCTCACTCACAGAAGATATACGAAGTGCAAGGATTATTGAGGCTTTATATAAATCATTCTAATATTTTTTTAGTTTTTAACAGAACTAAATATAGTTTCTTCTAATTCTTTCTTTTTATTATTATTTTTTATTCGAGTGTAAGCAATCCACCATAATATTAGAGTAACCATCATTCCTATAATTGAAAAAGAAAGAAATAAGTTTGATACTCCTATTATCTCAGATAAGGGTCCTGTTATTATAGTGGCAATTGGAGTTATTGCTGATGAGATCGCCCAATCAAGAGAAGAAAGCCTTCCCATTTTATCTGCTGGGACTTTTAGTTGCATAATTGTTAAATAAATTGTATTAAGGATAGGAATGGTTATGCCAGACATGACAAGTATGACACCCATCATTAAAAATAATCGAAATGGAGTTATGGCAACAATACCACTATTCATCATTAAGATAAATTCTAGTCCAAAGTAGAGAAAAAGAGCATGTTTCCATTCTTTTTTAATCGAAGTTAACAAAGCACCTAAAAGCATACCACCATTCATAAAAGCTACTACAAATGCTAAATTTGAAGCATCACCTAAATGATTATATCTAATGAAATATGGCATTAAGATATTAAATGGAGTTAATAGAAAGTTAACAAACATTGATATTAAAAGCATCATCAGAACAATAGGGATTGATTTTAATGTACGAAATCCAATTTTAAAATCTTCTAGAAATGACTTTTCTTTAAGAGTTGTTTCTTCCCTCTTAATTTTGGGAATTTTAATCAATATTAAAGGAATAATTGCTAAAATAAATGTAATTGGATCAATCCATAGTATTGTTTCAAGTGGAATAAATGAGTATAGCAGGGCGCCTAATACAGGTCCCATGATCTGTATAAAACTTCTAAAGAGAAAATTTACACCATTCATTCTACTTAATTTTTCTTTTGGTATCATTGTTGGAACTATGGCACTTACCGTAGGAATATGAAATCCTTGAAAGATTCCTAGTAAACTCATTATAGCAACTATTAATATTGGATTTGGTCCTCCAAGATTGAAGATTATTATTACTAGAAGCATTACATAAGCTTGGAGTGAATCTACTATTATAATAATATTTTTACGATTCCATTTATCAATTATTACTCCAGATAAGGCAACTATAATTGTCATTGGTAAGACATATAGGAAACTTGCTAATGAAAGAAGCATGGTACTCCCTGTCGTGTCAGTTATCCACCAAATAATTGCAAATTGTGAAATTGATGATCCTAAAACCGAAAAAAGCTGTCCAATCCAAAAAATTACATAATTTTTAAAAGTCTGATTATTTGGTAATTCTTCTGTCATTTTTCTCACTTTAATTAAATATTAAAATAAAAGAAGAAAATTAGATTGAAATATTCTCTAATTTTCCATTAATCTCTTCGAGAGCGCGTTTACTATCAATATCAATGTTTCGAATACCCGTAAAGCTCCAAAAACCAAGAGTCACTAATACTCCGAGGAATCCACAATAGAAAAACAATGTGGGAATACCTAGTATTAATGCTAACGGTCCTGCTGCTAATGATCCAATCGGTGATATCGCTGAAGATAAAGCATTATCAATAGAAGTCACTCTCCCTAGTTTATCTGAGGGTACTGATGTTTGCAGAAAGGTTTGATATAGAGAATTAATTATTGGTAAATTAAATCCCAAAATAGCACCACCTATCCCAATAATGTAATAATTCCCTATTGGTGCTAATGCAAATATCATATATCCAATCAATGCCAATAAAATGCTAATAAAAATGACTCTAATTTTATTATCCCAATTTTTTTTAATTGAAGTAAATAGAGCTCCAATAATCATTCCTCCTGTAAAAACCATTTCAGCTAGTGCCAAGTGCCCTGCTACTCCACCATGAACATCTAAAATAAACAATGGCATCAATGCATTCATTGGTTGGATTAAGAAGTTGAGTAGCATTGATAAAATGACCATGATAACTAATCCTGGAACAAGCTTCAATGTCTTGAGACCTAATCTAAAATCTTTAATAAAGGAACTTTTTTCAGCAATTTCATCATTATGATTGATCTCTTTAACCGAAGGTATTGTTATCATTAATAACGGTATTAACGCAATAAAAAATGTTATAATATCTGTCCAAAGAATCATATAAAACGATATAAATACCAATAATATAGCCCCCAAAAATGGTGCTAAAAGTTGAACTACCCCAGTAAATAAAAAATTAATTCCATTTATCCGTGATAATTTATCTCTGGGAACCATCGTTGGAATGATCGCATTGACAGTAGGTATGTGGAATGCTTGAAAAACGCTACGTAAACTAATAAAAATGTAAACTATCCAAAGAT
This sequence comes from uncultured archaeon, assembly GCA_964396275.1. GTDB lineage: Archaea > Asgardarchaeota > Lokiarchaeia > Sigyniarchaeales > SOKP01 > Loki-b32. Next base: position 9,304 of record CAYNEU010000357.1, read on the forward strand.
TTGTAATTCCGAATTGAAAGAAAAGTATTAATGCAAATGTAGTAAGTGCCTGTAATGAATCTGCAGTAATAATCAAGGATTTTCGATTAAACCTATCTGCAAAAACACCAGCTAAAGGCATACAAATTGTCATCATCAGTATAAATAAAAATGATGCAAAAGCACTAATCATTGGATCATTGTATACATCCGCAATCCAAAACGTTATAACGAAAAACACCACCATTGAACCTAGCAAAGAAAACAATTGCCCAGTCCAAAAAAATAAATAATTCCTAAATGTTTCTTTATTCGCAATTTCTTCCATTTTATATCCCCTAATTTCCTATTTTTTTTTTATTTGTTTTTAAATAATTTTTTTAATTTTTTCTTATAATTCATTAAATTCTGATTCTTTTGCTATTTGTCCATTATAGTCAACATGCCGAATTCCAGTGAAAAAGTAAGTCATAAGTGTAACTACTACAATTGCAATAGCGCAAAAGAGAAATAAACTGTGTATACCTATTAAAATAGTAATTGGTCCTGCAATAATTGTCCCCAAAGGCGATATTATCGTTGATAGAGTACTATCAATAGATGTAACCCTTCCTAGTTTATCTGCGGGTACATTTGTTTGTAAAATAATTTGAAATATAGTATTTATTATTGGTAAAGTGATTCCCACAATCAATAGCAAAAATCCTATTAAAATAAAAAATCCAGTAGGAACAGTTGCTAAAAATGCATATCCAATCCCTATAATTCCAATTCCAATAAACATTGTATTAATTTTATGTTTCCACTCCTTTTTAATAGAAGCTATTATTGCTCCTCCCATTACACCTGCCTGCAAAAATATTAGAACTAAAGCATATTCAAATTCTAATCCACCATGAATAGTATTAATAAAATAAGGTAATAGAGTCCCTAAAGGTTGAACAAAAAAGTTCACAAGCATTCCCATAAATAAAAGAATTATCAACCCTGGAATTAATTTATAAACTATGAATCCTACTTTAAAGTCTTTGATGAATCCATTTTTTTGCTTTACCTCAGATTTGTCTCTTACAATGGGAATACTAACGATAATTAATGGGATCAATGCAATGAAAAAAGTGATTATATCTATCCATAAAATATCTCTAATAGTAAAAAATTGCAATAATAACGCCCCGAACCCTGGCCCTAGGAGTTGTATTAAACCTATAAATAAATAATTAATTCCATTTATTCTTCCTAATTTTTCTCTAGGGACCATTGTTGGTATAATCGCAGATACAGTTGGTTGATGGAAAGCTTGAAAAATACTCCGTAAACCGATAAAAAGAAAGATTATCCATATATTTACAATATCAAATATGAAGAACATAATAAGAATAAATGTAGTTAACGCTTGTAAAGAATCCACAATAATAATAAGATTTTTTCGGTTTAATTTATCAGAAAACACTCCCGCAATAGGCATGAATATTAACATAGGTACCATATAAAAGGTTTGCCCTAGGGAGAGGAATAATGGGCTTCCTGTTTCTAATTGTATCCACCAGATCAGTATAAAATGAACTATCATAGATCCTAACAATGAAAATAATTGTCCTGACCAAAAGAGAAGATAACTTCTAAACGTTTTTTGTGTGGGTATAATCTCCATTTTCCCTTATCTCCTAATTTCCTAATTTCTTTTTTTTAATTTTGTTTAGTCAATCATTATTGTTTTTATTATTACCATTTATTTCTTTATCATAATCTATATGTCGAAGATTTGTGAACATGTAGGCTGAGAGTGAAACGATTATTCCTAATATAGCACAATAAAAGTACAGCCATGAAACTCCAAAGATTTCACTTAATGGTCCTGAGAAAATTGCTCCTATAGGCGAAGCAACCATAGCAAGCGTATTGAGAATTGAAAACACTCTCCCCATTTTATTCTGAGGAATGGTTTTTTGTACAACTGTTATTACTATTGTATTTACAATTGGCAGAAAGAAGCCAACAACAAAAGCTCCTAAACCAATCACTGGATAAAATCCAATTGGAGCAATCGCATACATTAAATAACCAATATTTATAATCCCAATTCCAATAAACATAGTTCTAATTGAATTATTCCATTTCTTTTTAATTGAAGGAATTAATGCTCCTATAATCATACCACCTTGTAAAATCATCTCTAATATAGCTAAAGTAAAATTACCTCCACTGTGTATAATCTTTATAAAATAAGGCATCAGAACTATCAATGGTTGAAGTAACATGTTTAATAGCATCGCTGTAAACATAATTTTTACGAGTCCTGGTATAGATTTCAAAACTGTGAACCCTTCCTTCATATCTCTGAAAAATGAGTTCTTTTCTTCTCCCTCTGAATTAATGTGAACACTAGGAATCTTAACTATCAATAACGGAATGAGGGCAATAAAGTAGGTAATTACATCGACCCATAAAACTATCTGTATTGGGAAAAAATATAATAACGTTGCTCCTATTGCAGGACCTATTAATTGAATAAGCCCTGTAAAAAAGTAATTAATACCATTTATTCTACCTAACTTATCTTTTGGTACCATAGAAGGCATTATTGCTCCCACTACTGGAGAATGAAATGATTGAAACACGCTTCTAATAGCTATAAATATTAAAACAATCCAAACTTGTGCTACATTTAAGATAAATAATATCGTTAGAATTAATGTGAAATAGGCTTGTAATGAATCTACAATTAAAATTAAGTTTTTTCGATTGTGGCGATCTGATATTACGCCAGCAAAAGGAGTAATAATTAACATTGGAATCATATAAATAAAATTTCCGAAAGCTAAAATTGATGAACTACGAGTTACATCGGTAATCCACACAAATATAACAAAAAATACTACTAGTGAACCCAACAAAGAGAACAACTGTCCTGTCCAAAAAAAGAGATAACTTCTAAAAGTATGTTGATCTGACAATTCTACCATATATTATCCCCTAATTTCCTAAATATTTCTACAAATTTTTAAT